>JAJPZL010000229.1 GCA_021204375.1 Bacteroides sp. | reverse complement strand
GTAGAGAACGTAAAAAATTCAGATATAGTCTAAACAATTACATAACTAATCATTTTTTACCCCATCCTGCGGATCATCCCCATTCTCCCGGATCAACCGGAGCAGTTTCTCCACCGCCTCCTCTTCAGGAATGTTCTTTTCTACACACTCTTTACGACGATAAAGACTGATCCTACCACGACCGGCCCCGACATAGCCATAATCTGCATCTGCCATTTCTCCGAGACCATTTACAATGCATCCCATAATTCCGATCTTCAGCCCTTTTAAATATGAAGTAGCAGCCTTTACCCGGGCAATGGTCTGTTCCAGGTCAAAGAGTGTCCGACCACATCCGGGACAGGAAATATATTCGGTTTTACTGGTGCGTACCCTCCCTGCCTGCAAAATTCCAAAAGCAGTAAAGTCCACTACTGCATGAGAAATATCTCCCCGGTTAAAAAGAGCAATTCCATCGCAGAGACCATCCAGAATAAGCAGACCCATATCAGCAGCAGATTTAATTTGCAGCTGTTCCTGATCTTCTTCGCTATAATACTGAAAGAAGATAATCGGATTCTGGATGTCCCGGTTCATCAGTAAATGGGCTAAGGCCCGGTGTTCTCCTGTGCGATTAGGATGATCACTTTGAGAAATAACAACTACTTCCGGATGTCTTTCCAGACAAGTCAATACCTTATCGTCTACTATCCTATAAGGCAGGAAAAGAAACTTCAGAACAGACTCTACCTGATCTATCTGTTCCAGTTGCTGATAAGTAAAAGCAGGCCAGGTATGTTCTTCTTCCTGCCATACATCAGCATTTATTATATATTCCAGACCGTCCCTATTTGCAGGAAGGGCTCTGCCCGTATAGAGATAGTCCGGAATAAACTGCGGAGAGACATTATTATCTCCATTCAGTCGGGTACTGATAACTACCGGCAGACAATTCCCTCCTATATTTCTGACCGCCCGGGTAGCGCGTTTTACCGGAGAAAAATAGTTAAATCCCGGAGCCGGCGTTCCGTAAATATAGGGATGATCGGCCTGTGCAGTTATATGATCTCTTAGGATGCGCGCCACCGGTATCTCTTTTTCAGGAGATTCGCTCAGGGAAACTCTGATCGTATCTCCCAATCCGTCAGCCAGTAAGGCACCGATACCCAACGCCGATTTGATGCGTCCGTCCTCCCCGTCCCCTGCTTCTGTTACTCCCAGATGGAGGGGAAACACCATTCCCTCCTCTTCCATCTGCTTCACCAGCAAGCGTACCGTTTTCACCATCACCACCGTATTGGAGGCTTTGATAGAGAGCACTACATTCATAAAGTTCTCCTCCACACAGATCCGCAGAAATTCCATACAGGATTCCACCATTCCTTCGGGAGTATCTCCATACCGCGACATAATACGGTCAGAAAGAGAACCGTGGTTCACTCCGATCCGGATCGCTGTATAGTTCTCTTTACAGAGATTCAGAAAAGGGACAAACCGTTCCCGGATCTTATGAAGTTCCTGCCTGTATTCCTCATCGGTATAGTACAATGTCCGGAACGTACGGGCAGCATCCACATAATTTCCGGGATTGATCCGAACCTTTTCGGCATAACGGGCTGCCACATCGGCAACTTTCGGGTTAAAATGGACGTCGGCTACCAGCGGGGTCAGGATCTTCCTGCTTCGCAAAGCTATATTGATATTCTTCAGATTCTCCGCTTCTTTGATTCCCTGAGTGGTCAGGCGCACATACTCTCCTCCTGCCTCAATGATACGGATAGCCTGGCTTGCCGAAGCATCCGTATCCCGTGTAGAGGTATTAGTCATGGATTGAAGCCGTATAGGAAAATCTCCTCCCATAGGAGTTCCTCCTATCTGTACCACTAGACTCTGACGTCTGGAATAGTTGAAGTAGTCCATTTTAACCGGATAATTAGTTGGTTTTATATCGGTAGGTAACCTGTTTCAGTTCTTCGTTTGCCTTTTCGATCTTACCTTTGAGGCTCTCCTTATAGGCAATCAGTTTACCCATCATAACCTGATCTCCGGAAACAAGTATTTGTACAGCCAGAATAGCAGCATTCAGGGCCCCGTTAATAGCCACAGTAGCCACCGGAATTCCGGGAGGCATCTGAACAATGGCCAGAAGAGCATCCATCCCGTCGAGTGTAGATTTAACAGGCACTCCGATCACAGGCAAAGGTGTGGAAGCAGCAATTACACCAGGCAGGTGGGCAGCCATACCGGCAGCTGCGATAATTACTTTAATTCCACGCTCTTGTGCTCCTTTGGCAAATATTCCCACAGCTTCCGGTGTACGGTGAGCCGAAAGAGCATTTATTTCAAAAGGTACCTCCATTTCATCGAGGAACTGAGCAGCCTTTTCCATAACCGGCAGGTCGGAAGTGCTGCCTATAATAATACTGATAACAGGCTTCATTTCTTACTTGTATAGTTATTACAAATTGATAATCTTCTTATAAGCCTCTGCATCCATCAGTGAATCTAAATCTGCCTCTTGATCAGGGATCACTTTCACCAGCCAACCGGCTCCATAGGGATCTTCATTAACCAACTCGGGACGCTCTTCCAGCTTCTCATTCTGTTCAATGATCTCTCCCGCTACAGGCAGGAAGAGATCGGAAATAGTCTTGACTACTTCAATAGTGCCGAAAACTTCTCCCTCTTCCAGTTTTTCTCCTACTGTCGGAATATCTACAAAAACAATATCTCCCAATTGTGCCTGCGCATAATCGGTAATACCTACATAGGCTACGTCTTTTTCAAGTCGTACCCATTCATGCTCTTTGGTGTACTTTACATTTTCAGGAAAATTCATGATGGATAGTTTTAATGGTTAGTAACTATTTAAATAAAAAATTTGATTATAAAAAATTTTGTGACCGGATGAAGAATCAGGAAAGTGATGAAAAATCCCACTCCAAATCCGGTAAAGACCTCACCGAAAGAGTGCTCCTCTAGATAGATACGACAGGTCCCTAAAAAACCTGCTAGGAGTATAAATATATAAAGCCATCCGAGTGGATTAAACCCGAACATCGCACTAAAAGAGACAAGATCCGCTATAATACCTCCCATACCTACCATGTGTTCACTGATTTTCCATTTCAGGTTGATCAGGAAGCATCCTATAAGCGTAAAGAGAGTAGAAAGATGAATACCGATCATATACCAGGGCATTTTCAGCCGGCGCAGGATGAAATAACAGAAAAGATAGGCTATAATGGTCAGAATATAAGGAATAGTCCGGTTCTGACGTACCGCAAAAGCGCGGTAACCCAGGTTATTGATCCTGCGGAACATGTAGATGGTAAAGACAGGGATCAGAATAGTAAAACAAAAAATGATACTCAGCAGGATAAGTTTATACTGCAAAGTCATAATACGGAGATAAGTAAAAATAAACATTCCCGCAAATGCCAGAAAAGGCACCAGGAAGGGATTAAGCAGACCCGATAACACCCGGGCAGGGATATACCACGGATCGTACTCTGTTCCTGTTACATACTCTTTTCTCTCCTCCATATCATCCTTATTTTCGTAAACGGGCTACGGGAATATTAAGTTGCTGCCTGTACTTGGCCACTGTACGCCGTGCTATCGGGAAACCTTTGTTTTTAAGGATCTCCGCTAACTCATCATCTATCAAAGGTTTAACTTTATCCTCTTTTTCTATACACTCCTGAAGTAAACGCTTTATTCCACGCACAGATAACTCTTCGCCATCTTCGGTAGTATATCCGTCACTGAAAAAATATTTCAACGAATAGATCCCATAATTTGTTTGAACGTATTTACTGTTGCTTACCCGGGAGATAGTTGATATATCCAGCCCGGTACGCTCAGCCACATCTTTAAGGATCATAGGGCGTAATAAAGACTTATCTCCCTCCAGAAAAAAGGGTTTCTGTATCTCTACAATGGCCTCCATGGTAGAAAGAAGAGTAGTCTGCCGCTGTTTTACCGCATTAATGAACCCTTGGGCAGCATCGAGCTTTTGTTTGATGAACATCATAGCATCCCGAGACTCTTTTGACTGATTACTGCGGTTACGGGTGTGTTCCTGCAATATATCAGCAAAATTACGGCTGATCCTGAGTTCAGGAACATTCCGGTTATTCAGTTCAATGTTAATGGTACCATCATCTAATGTCTCTACCAGAAAATCCGGTACGATCTGGTGTATATTCTTTCCGATAGTTTCTCCCAACGAACTTCCCGGACGTGGATTTAATCGAGTTAATTCGGCCAGTACCTCTTTAAAGAGCTCTTCACTGATATCAAGCCGCTGAATGATCTTATCCCAGTGTTTACGGGTAAACTCTTCGTAATATTTTTCAAGGATCTCGGTCGCAATACGGTTGGTCCTAGTATCCTCTTTCCGCTTTACTTGCAAAAGAAGACACTCCTGCAACGTACGTGCCCCAATACCGGGAGGATCAAAATCCTGAATAATACCCAGCATATTTTCCAGCTCGTCCCGGGTAGTCATAATCCCCGCATAAATATCGAGTTCATCCTCTATACTTTCCAGATCCTTACGTAACAACCCGTCATCATCCAGCGAACCGATCAGATATTCACCCAGACCCCGTTCATGCTCAGAGAGTTCGCGTTCATATAACTGTTCCCGGAGGATCTCATAAAAGGAGGTAGAATCTGAAAACAGAATATCTTCAGCTTTGCTGTCAGAAGAGCGGTTATTCTCCTGGAGCTTATAATCCGGTATATCATCTTCTGTAAGGTAATCATTCAGGGAGTCATACTCTCCCCCCTCCTGGTTTATCTCATTTTCAAGTGGTATATCATCGTTTGTACTTTCAGAAGAAGCCTCGGTACCCTCTTCCAAAGCAGGATTTTCAAGGAGTTCTGCATGCACGCAATCTTCCAGTTCCACGGCGGGAAGTTCCAACAGCTTCACAACCAGGATCTGCTGCGGAGAGAGCGTTTGCACCTGTTGCTGTACATGCGTCTGTATCTGACGTGAACTTTGAGCCATACTGAATTTATAACTATTTTGCTACAAAATTAATGAATAGTTCGGGATAGCGAACAATTTCCCCTAATAAAAAGAGGCTACCTGAAAGGAGAAGAAAAAGAAAAAACGAGGGCAATATACCTTCGTTACTTTATATTTCAACTCTATTATTCCTTAGCCGGGGTTATTCCCTTCTGATAAATAGAAGGTGCTACTCCAAATTGCGACTTAAAGCATTTACTGAAATAGAAAGGGTCGTTTATCCCTACTTTATAAGAAACCTCCGCTACTGTTAGGTTGGTACTCAATAAAAGTTCTGCCGCCCGTTTCATCCGGATAATACGGATGTATTCATTGGGTGAATATCCGGTCACCCCTCTTACCTTCTTATAGAAAACAGTTCTTCCAAGGCCCATTTGCGAAGCAAACTCATCCACCGAGAACTTCGGATTGACCAGTTCCTTATCAAGTATCTGGTGAAGTTTATCAATAAACTCTTTATCCTTATCGGTAGAACAGATTGCCGGTCTTACCACACTGGGCTCACTGGAGAATTTTTCCCGTAATTTTTCCCGTTGCTCAATCAGTTTAATGATCCGTGCCAGAAGCAACTTTACGCTAAAGGGCTTCGGAATATAGGCATCTGCACCACTCTCAATTCCTTCCAGGTGATTTTCCGGGGAACTAAGCGCGGTAAGGAGGATCACCGGAATATGGCTGGTTTTAAAATCTGTCTTAAGTTTCCGGGTCACTTCATATCCATTCATCCGGGGCATCAGTACATCACACACGATCAAATCCGGATCATAATTTTGGGCCTGTTCGATGCCCGCCAATCCATCTTCTGCCATTTCTACCTGAAAATAGACTCCGATCTCCTCCCGGAGGAACTGCCTTACTTCAATATCATCTTCAATGATCAACACCTTATGTTGATTAGGGGGAGATTTCTTATCCATCTTCTCTACGGTACTTTGCAACTCTTCGTGCTGCAAAACCTCCTTTTCCTCTTCCTGGACCAGCAGATCAGTATGGATCAGGAAATCTTTCTCTTCATAAACAGACAGGTCAACCGGCAGGGAGACCAGAAAGACAGAACCACCTCCTTCGTTCTCAGCATACTCTATAGTGCCTTTATGGACATTTACCAGCTCATGCGAAAGATGCAATCCCACTCCTACACTCTCTCCCGAGAAACTGCTTTGCATAAAGCGTTTAAAGAGTTCACTGCGTTTCTCTTTCGGAATACCCACTCCGGTATCTGATACCCGTATACGAAGCTGATTTTTCTCCTCATCTACCGAAACAGAGAATACGATCCGTCCCCGCGAGGGTGTATATTTAAAGGCATTCGAGATCAGATTATAGGTTACCTTATCTAACTTCTCTTTATCAATATACATCTTATAAGCAGTAACCGAAGGCTGGAACCGGAAATCCATATTTTTCTGTTCCGCCACATCTTTAAAGCTCAGGTATATTTCGTACAGAAATTCAATCACATCCGTCTCTTCCAGCGACAAGGCTAGTTTATTGTTCTGCATTTTGCGGAACTCCAGCAACTGGTCTATCAACCTGAGCATACGCTTCGAGCTTTTATTCATGCTGTTGAGTGAAGTAATGACCTCCTGCGGAAGATCCTTCACGCAGCGGATCCTCTTCAAAGCTCCCTGAATAAGAGTCAGAGGAGTTCTGAACTCGTGCGATATATTGGTAAAAAACACCAGCTTGTATTCCGTCAGCTGTTTTTCAACTTCTATACGGTTATGCAACCGGGTAAAATTACGCATGACCTTATAGGCAAACCAGATGGCCACAAACACCAGCAGCGTATAGATCATAAATGCCCAGACCGTAGCCCACCAGGGTGGAGTGATCACCACTTTGAGTTGAGACTCCTCTTCACTCCATACTCCGGAACCATCGCTCCCCTTTACCCGGAGCAGATACCTTCCGGGAGGAAGATTTTTATAAGCTGCAAAGTTAAGCGAACCGGGTACACTCCACTGCGTATCATACGGTTCCAGTTTATACATATATTTAGTCTGCTGCTGGTCAGAGTAATTAAAAGTAGAGAAATCAATAATAAATGAATTCTGGGTATAATTTAACCGGATCTGATCCGAATAAGAGACGGATTGATGGAGCGGTGATTCCGGATTACCCGGTTTCATATCAATACCATTGATCTTAAGATTGGTAAAAACTACTTTACCCAGAAAACTGTTTTTATGAATGGAAGCAGGATCGATCATGACCAGCCCGTAATTAGAGCCAAAGAGTAACCTGCCGTCCTCACATTTACAGACACAATTCTCCGTATATACATTTCCCAGGGCATAATTAGAGAAGAAATAGTTTTCAAATACCTCCGTCAGCGGATCAAACTTAGAGATACCATACTCAGTAGCGATCCACAGATTTCCGTTATTGTCTTCAACCATGGATTGTACTACGTTATTCACAAGCCCGTTGGCAACCGTATAGTGCTTAAAAGTATAGGCTCCCTCTTCCGTTCCCTTTACACACAGGCTGAAACCTCCTCCGGAAGTACCCAGCCACATACGGTTCTGACTATCTTTATAGATACACCGTATTTCATTACTCAGCAGTGCCCCGTCAGCAGTATTATAAGTATAAAAATTGCGGGGATCCTCTATCAAGGCATCCTGATCGAATATATAAATTCCATCACTGGTACCCATCCATATATGCCCCCGGGCATCTTCGGTAAGCACACGTACCTGACGTTGTCCGTAAGTCTGGTTGAAGTAATGTTTAAAACTATACCCTTTTTCTGACTGCTCTGTCAGGTCCAGTCCTCCTCCGAAGGTTCCGACCCAGATCCTTCTTTTCCGGTCTTCATGCAGACAAAAGATATTGTTATTAGAAAGTGAAGCCGGATCTGTTACATCATATTTATACCATACATTCTCTATAGAAAGTCCGTCTCCCCGGGTTCCCAACCACATTTTCCCCGCCTGATCCTTCAATAGCGCATAAATATTGGAATTAAAGAAATAGCGTGTCGGCTTTATATTCAGTTTAGAATCATACCGGTACAATCCTCCTTTACTGGTACCGATCCATATATCTCCTTCGGAAAGTGCAGAGATCATACGAATCGTATTGGAACGATCCAGCAAAGATCTATCTTCCGGGAACAGGCGGTAAGACCCTTCATTAAGCACTGTAATTTTAGAGATCCCCGAATACTCAGAGCTTACCCAGATATTACCGGAGCGATCTTCCATCACCGTTTGCAGAAAGTCAGAAGTAATATGGCTGAACCCATTGATATTGGAAGAGAAATGTTGCAGTTCGTCGGCAGCAATATCATACGCAAAAAGCCCGTTCCCATAGGTAGAGATCCAGATAATATTCCGGGAATCGTGTATTACATGGTAACGCTCGTTATCAATAAAAGTGATCCGGTCTTCCGGGATGAGCTGAAACTTCTTTATACTCAGGACTGAAGGATTTACATACCATACATACCCCGTATGATTATATACCCAATAATTTCCTTTGTTATCCAGGATGGTTCCTCCCGAGCGGAGTCCGGCACCAAAAAGCTTGCTATCCATCCGGACCGTTTTATCTTCCGGATTATAGACAGAGACCCCATCCGTAGTAAAGATGACCCACTCACGGTCATAAACAAGAGTTCCTCCCAGAGAGATAGTGACAGAGGTATCCGGAAGGGCACCTTCATAGATCAGCCGGGAAAAACCCGACTCTTCTACCGAATAGATCCTGTGATCGTTCGTGACGATAAATAACCGGGAATCAATCTCAGCAATATCGTGACAATCATGATCTCCCTCTATGATCCGGGAAACCCCGTTCTCTGATTTTACAAGCCCGTGGGAAGTACCGATCCAGATAATTCCCCGGGAATCTTCATAGACAAACCTCACACTGTTGCCTGGAAGATTTTTGTAGAGTGTATTAAAAGCTACCGAAGAGAATTTTTCATCTTTATAGGTAACCTGGCGTGCCCCGTTACCATCATGCCACAACCATACATCTCCGTTAGAAGCAAACATCTGCTTCGCATAGTTCTGATAAAGTTCTCCATTACCCGTATAGTCCACAAAACGATCATACTTCAGGTCGTAACAACTATAAAGTTCGGAAGAGGTAGAGATCCATAAAAATCCATTCTTATCCTCTGTAATATCATACACCCGATGATCAGCCAGAGAGACAGGATTATCTTTATCCGGATAAAAATTGATAAAAGAGGTTCCATCGTAACGGCTCAGCCCGTTGACGGTTGCCATCCAGATAAAGCCTTTACTATCCTGGTAAAAATAGCGCACCGTATTATTAGAGAACCCTTCACTGGTAGTAATTTGCTGGGAGCGAGCCTCTACGGTAGCCAGGAGAGAAGAAGGAAAAATAATAAATAATATCAGCAGGG
>JAJPZL010000301.1 GCA_021204375.1 Bacteroides sp. | reverse complement strand
GGTGGTATGCTTGTGGGACGTGCATTGGGTACCTGTATCCTGAGCCGCGTTCGTCCTCGTACACTACTTACAACCTGTATCCTGGCAGGTATCGCCTGTGTAGGTGTTTCATTTATCCTTCCGGGTAAACTGGCTATCTATGCACTGATCGCTACCGGTCTGTTCCATTCAGTAATGTGGCCGCTTATTTTCAACCTGGCCCTCGAAGACCTGGGACCGAACACAAAAGCTGCTTCCGGAATGATCAATACCGGGGTGATCGGGGCTGCCGTACTGATGCCGCTGATGGGAATGATCGTAGAGAAAGTAGGGCTCACCGCAGCGATCTGTACTTTATTCGTATACTACCTGTACATTGTATGGTTTGCTTATTCAGGTTCCAAGATCAGAACTGCCTGATTCCAACAGAGATTTATTCACTTAAATAATATTATTATGGATATAGAACACGTAAGAAGCCGGTTTAAAAAGCATTTTGACGGAGCCGAAGGGTACGTCTATGCTTCACCCGGCCGCATCAACTTAATCGGAGAACACACAGACTACAACGGAGGATTTGTATTTCCCGGAGCCATTAACAAGGGAATGATCGCCGAGATCAGACCCAATAGAACGGATAAAGTACGGGCTTACTCCATTGACCTGAAAGATAAGGTAGAGTTTGGACTGAATGAGGAGGATGCTCCCCGCGCCAGCTGGGCCAGATATATTTTCGGTGTATGCCGCGAAATGATCAAACGCGGTGTAGAGGTAAAAGGCTTCGATACGGCTTTTGCGGGGGATGTACCCCTGGGTGCCGGTATGTCTTCGTCGGCTGCGCTGGAGAGTACTTATGCATTTGCCCTGAATGAACTCTTTGGAGAAGGTAAGATCGATAAATTTGAACTGGCTAAAGTGGGACAGGCTACTGAACACAATTATTGCGGTGTAAAATGTGGTATTATGGACCAGTTCGCTTCTGTGTTCGGAAAAGAGGGCAGCCTGATTCTTCTGGATTGCCGTTCCCTGGAATATCAGTATTTTCCTTTCAAACCGGAAGGATATCGTCTGGTATTACTTGATTCAGTAGTGAAACATAAACTGGCTTCCTCGGCTTATAACAAACGCCGGGAGTCGTGCGAAAATGCTGCTGCTGCTATCCGGAAGAACCATCCGGAAGTAGAATTCCTGCGGGATGCTACCATGGATATGCTCAATGAAGTAAAAAGTGAGATCAGCGAAGAGGATTATATGCGTGCCGAGTATGTAATTGGTGAGATACAGCGTGTACGGGATGTTTGTAATGCTCTGGAGAAAGGGGATTACGAAACCGTAGGACAGAAGATGTACGAAACCCACTACGGGATGAGCAAACTTTACGAAGTTAGCTGCGAAGAGCTTGACTTCCTGAACGATTGCGCTAAAAAGAACGGTGTGACCGGTTCACGCATGATGGGTGGAGGTTTCGGTGGTTGTACCATCAATCTGGTGAAAGATGAACTATACGATGCTTTCATAGCAGATGCTAAAGAATCTTTCAAAGCTACATTCGGCAGAAGCTCGAAGGTATACGATGTAGTGATCAGTGATGGTTCCAGAAGACTGGCTTAAAGTAAGGACTCCATGAGTTCCGGAACAGGATATCTCTTACGGGATATCCTGTTTTTTATCTCTTTTTTGCAGGGCTCTCTCTCCTTCAGCCGGCAAATTCCTCATTTTCTACCTTTCGGAACAGAATAAAAAGTGTAAAACAGACACTTTTTATCTGTTTCATGCTGAACAACATATAAAATCATTGTGGCACTTATTACCATAAGTGTTACTTTTGCACCAATTAATTTCAGAATTTACTTATTATAATCATGAAAAACATGAAAAAGTTACTTTTATCACTGGGTATTGTTGCTGCTATGGTAACAGCCTGCAATGAAAAACCACAGGAAGAACTGACCCTGTCCGGCCTTGATCCGAAAAATTTTCAGACGGAAGTAGACGGAAAAGCCACCAATCTGTATATCCTGACCAATAAGGGGGGTATGGAGGTATGTATTACCAATTTCGGTGGACGTATCGTATCCATTATGGTTCCTGATAAGAACGGAGACCTAAAAGATGTTGTACTTGGATTCGATAATATCAACGATTACATCAACGTACCGAGTGACTTCGGTGCCTCTATCGGACGCTATGCGAACCGTATTGACCAGGGAAAGATCACCCTGAACGGCGAAACGATCCAGCTTCCGCAGAATAACTTCGGACATTGCCTGCACGGAGGACCGAACGGATGGCAGTATAAAGTATACGATGCCAATCAGGTAGATGACCAGACTCTCCGTCTGACCCTCTTTTCTCCGGATGGGGACGAGAACTTCCCCGGCAATGTAACAGCAGTGGTTACTTATAAACTGACGGAAGATAACGCCATTGATATCAACTACGAAGCAACGACCGATAAGACTACGGTTATCAACATGACCAACCACTCCTATTTTAACCTTTCAGGAGATGCAAATAAACAGATCACAGACCATATTCTTTTTGTGAATGCCGACACTTTCACTCCGGTGGATGAGACTTTTATGACAACGGGTGAAATCGTACCGGTAGAGGGTACTCCGATGGACTTTACTACTCCCAGAGCCGTAGGTTCCGAAATAGATAACTACGATTACGACCAGCTTAAGAACGGGAACGGTTATGACCATAACTGGGTGCTGAATAATATCCAGGATGTAGCAGCGCACCTGGTCTCTCCGGAAACCGGGATCTCTTTAGAGGTATATACCAATGAACCGGGTATCCAGGTGTACAGCGGTAATTTCTTGGACGGAACAGCCAAAGGTAAAAAAGGGATCATATACAACCAGCGGGCAGCGATCTGCCTGGAAACACAACATTTCCCTGATAGCCCTAATAAACCGGAATGGTCTTCTGTAGTACTGGAACCGGGAGAAACCTACCACAGTCACTGTGTATTTAAATTCGGAGTTGAAAATAATTCATAAACTTAAAACTTAATATTGTGCAAACTTTAGATTGGATTGTGATCGGACTATTTGCCTGTGCCCTTATCGGGATCATCGTATGGGTGATCAAACAGAAGAACAACGACTCGGCAGACTACTTCCTGGGTGGACGTGATGCCACCTGGATCGCTATCGGAGCCTCTATTTTTGCCTCCAACATTGGTTCGGAACACCTGATCGGTCTGGCCGGAGCGGGTGCATCCAGTGGTATGGCTATGGCCCACTGGGAGATCCAGGGATGGATGATCCTGATCCTGGGTTGGGTATTCGTACCTTTTTATTCACGTAGTATGGTACTGACCATGCCCGAGTTCCTGGAGAGACGTTATAACAAAGAGTCGCGTACGATTCTTTCGCTGATCTCCCTGGTAAGTTATGTACTGACCAAAGTGGCGGTGACCGTATATGCGGGTGGATTGGTATTCCAGCAGGTATTCGGTATCGAAGAGCTCTGGGGAATTGATTTCTTCTGGATCGCTGCCATCGGGCTGGTATTGATCACGGCTCTGTATACCATCTTTGGTGGTATGAAGTCCGTACTCTATACTTCGGTTTTACAGACTCCTATCCTTCTGTTAGGTTCGGTTATCATCCTGGTACTCGGGCTCAGAGCGGTAGGCGGATGGGACCAGGTATTGGCTTACTGTTCCAGTACTGTGGTAAATGAGTATGGAGATACGATGGTAAACCTGATCCGTAGCAACAACGACCCGGATTTCCCCTGGCTGGGAGCACTGATCGGTTCTTCTATCATTGGTTTCTGGTACTGGTGTACCGACCAGTACATTGTACAGCGTGTACTTTCCGGAAAGAATGAGACCGAAGCCCGCCGGGGTACTATTTTCGGAGCCTACCTGAAACTGCTGCCGGTATTCCTCTTTCTGATCCCCGGAATGATCGCTTTTGCCCTGCATCAGTATACGTTAGCTACTACAGGCGAAGGGTTCCTTCCGATGCTTGCAAGCGGTGCACACAATGCGGATGCAGCCTTCCCTACCCTAGTTGCCAAATTACTACCTGCCGGTGTGAAAGGGCTTGTAGTTTGTGGTATTCTTGCGGCCCTGATGAGTTCGCTGGCTTCTCTGTTTAACTCATCCGCTATGCTTTTCACCATTGACTTCTACAAAAAGTTCAAACCGGAAACTCCGGAAAAGAAACTGGTTACCATCGGCCAGATGGCTACTGTGGTGATCGTTATCCTGGGTATTCTCTGGATCCCTATTATGAGAAGTGTAGGGGATGTATTATATAACTATCTACAGGATGTACAGTCTGTATTGGCTCCGGGTATTGCCGCTGCCTTCCTGATGGGTATTTACTGGAAACGTACCTCAGCCAAAGGGGGTATGTGGGGATTGCTTTCGGGATTTATTATCGGTATTACCCGTCTGTGGGCTAAAGTGTACTATACATCGGTTGGTCAGCATGCGGGAGACTCGCTCTTTAAATATCTCTTCTTTGATCTGAACTGGTTGTTCTTCTGCGGATGGATGTTCCTCTTCTGTATCATTGTAGTGATCCTGGTGAGCCTGGCAACCAAAGCACCCAGCGCAGAGAAGATACAGGGACTGGTATTCGGTACTTCCACTCCGGAGCAGATCGCGGCAACGCGCAACAGCTGGAACAAATGGGATGTGATCCACTCGTGTATTATTCTTTGTATTACCGCAGCCTTCTACTGGTATTTCTGGTAACGAAGAGCAAACTATTTTAACCTATAAGTAGAAAGAATGAGCAATTATTATAGTCAGCATCCTAAATTTTATATAGCGGTAGACTGTATCATATTCGGTTTCAACCAGCGGGAGCTCAGTCTCCTCCTACTGAAACGAAATTTTGAGCCGGCTATGGACCAGTGGTCACTGATGGGAGGTTTCGTTCAGGAAAGTGAAAGTGCAGACGATGCAGCCAAACGGGTGCTGCATGAGCTGACCGGGCTTGACAGCGTCTACATGGAGCAGGTCGGGGCCTTTGGCGAAATAGCGCGCGATCCGAGTGAACGGGTTCTATCAATTTCTTATTACGCACTGATCAATGTCGATAATTACGACCGGAAGCTGGTAGAGCAGCACAATGCGTACTGGACGAATATCAATAAAACTCCGGAACTGATCTTCGATCATCACCAAATAGTAGAACAGGCGCGGGAAAGGATGAAGCAGAAAGCCAGCCGCGAACCGATCGTTTTTAACCTGTTACCGAAAAAGTTTACCCTGACACAGCTTCAGACTTTGTACGAAGCAATCTATGGAGAGCCGATAGACAAACGTAACTTCCGGAAACGGGTGGCCGAAATGGACTATATCGAGAAGACCGGGGAGATCGATAAAACGGGATCACGCCGGGGAGCATCGCTCTATAAGTTCAACGATAAAGTTTATCGCAAAGATCCTAAATTTAAACTATAAACGATATGTTGGAAGCATTAAAAAAAGAGGTATTCCAGGCTAACCTTGACCTGGTAAAACATGGACTTGTGATCTTCACCTGGGGCAATGTATCTGCGATTGACCGGGAAACGGGTCTGGTAGTGATCAAACCCAGCGGAGTATCCTACGACGACATGAAAGCTGAGGATATTGTAGTGGTCGATCTGGAAGGGAACACTGTGGAGGGAAAGCTGAAACCCTCTTCAGACACCCCGACCCACCTTGTACTGTATAAAGCCTTTCCGGAGATCGGAGGGATGGTACATACTCACTCTACCTATGCTACTGCCTGGGCACAGGCAGGACTGGATATTCCCAATATCGGTACTACCCATGCGGATTATTTTCACGACGCTATTCCCTGCACGGCAGATATGACCCGGCAGGAGGTAGAAGGAGCCTACGAGTTGGAAACCGGCAATGTGATTGTAAAAAGGTTCGAAGGGCTTAACCCGGTACATACTCCGGGAGTACTTGTTAAAAATCACGGCCCCTTCTCCTGGGGAAAAGATGCACACGATGCGGTGCACAATGCGGTAGTGATGGAACAGGTAGCTAAAATGGCAAGTATTGCTTATGCGGCGAATCCCTCTTTACGTATGAATCCGCATCTGATCGAAAAACATTTCAGTCGTAAACACGGGCCCAACGCCTATTACGGTCAATAAAAATTTTAATTAAAGTATAAACCGGCCGGGCTGTATACCGGCATAAAAAATGAAAATAGTATGGCATTCGAAAATTTAGAAGTCTGGTTTGTAACCGGAGCACAGCTCCTTTACGGAGGCGATGTAGTAGTAGCAGTAGATGCACATTCCAATGAAATAGTAAAAGGCCTGAATGACTCAGGAAACCTTCCCGTTAAAGTAGTATATAAAGGAACGGTTAACTCGTCTGCCGAGGTAACTGCCACCCTGAAAGCAGCCAATAATGAAGAGAAGTGTATCGGGGTGATCACCTGGATGCATACTTTCTCTCCTGCTAAAATGTGGATCCATGGTCTTCAGGAATTGAGAAAACCACTGTTGCACTTCTGCACACAATACAACAAGGAGATTCTCTGGGATAGTATCGACATGGACTTTATGAACCTGAACCAGAGTGCTCACGGCGACCGCGAATTCGGTCATATCATAGCCCGGATGCGCAAGAACCGCAAGATCGTGGTAGGACACTGGCAGGATGCGGAAGCGCAGAAAAAGATCGCTACCTGGATGCGGGTATCTGCAGCGTGGGCCGATGCACAGGATATGCTTATCATCCGTTTCGGCGACCAGATGAATAATGTAGCTGTTACGGACGGGGATAAAGTAGATGCGGAGATGCGTCTGGGATACCATGTGGATTACTACCCGATCGCTGACCTGGTAGCTGTGCAGAACGAGGTAACTGACCAGGATATTGCCAACCTGGTAGCTGTATATGAAAAAGAGTACGACCTGGCTGAGAACTGCAAAGAAGGGGGTAAAGATCGCTCGCAGGTGATCGAAGCTGCCCGTGCAGAGATCGCTCTCCGTCGTTTCCTGCAGAAAAAAGAGGCCAAAGCTTTTACCACGAACTTCGACGACCTCGAAGGGATCGATCAGCTTCCCGGACTTGCTTCACAGCGCCTGATGGCAGAGGGGTATGGTTTTGGTGCTGAGGGAGACTGGAAAACAGCTGCCCTGTACCGTACCATGTGGTATATGGGACAGGGTCTTCCCAAAGGATGTTCTTTCCTGGAAGATTATACGCTACATTTCGATGGCGAAAATAGTGCTATCCTGCAGGCCCACATGCTTGAAGTATGCCCGCTGATCGCTGAACACAAACCGAAACTTGAAGTACATCCGCTGGGTATCGGTGGTAAGAACGATCCGGCCCGTCTGGTATTTACTTCCAAAGAGGGCGAAGGGGTGGCCGCTACGATTGTAGATATGGGTAACCGTTTCCGTATGATCGTCAATAAGGTAGATTGTATCAAATCCAAAGAATTGCCGAAATTGCCGGTGGCTTCTGCCCTGTGGATCCCGCAACCGAACTTCGAAGTGGGTGCTGCTGCCTGGATCATGGCGGGTGGAACACACCACAGCAGCTTCTCTTACGACCTTACACTGGAGTACCTGGAAGATTATGCGGAGATCGCAGGTATCGAAATGATCGTGATCGATAACCATACGACTCTCTCTGAGTTCAAAAAGGAGCTCCGTATGAATGAAGTATATTATATGCTTAATAAAGCACTCTGTTAATTTAACAGCATCCAAAGTAACATGGAAAAATACATTATAGGATTAGATTACGGGAGCGACTCGGCACGTGCTATTGTAGTAAATGCACTGACAGGTGAGATACTGGCTACAGCGGTACAATATTATCCCCGGTGGAAAGCGGGTAAATATTGCAATCCTGCCATCAACCAGTACCGCCAGCATCCCCTTGACTATATTGAAGTATTGGAAGGAACCGTAACGGAGGCACTTGCCAGGTGCCCCGCCGGTACCGCTGAAAAAGTGGTGGGTATCGCATTCGATACTACCGGAAGTACTCCGGCATTTACCGATGCTACCGGTACCCCACTGGCTCTCCTGCCTGAATTTGCGGAAAATCCCAACGCAATGTTCGTGCTCTGGAAAGATCATACTGCTATTCAGGAAGCAGCAGAGGTCAACAAGCTGGCTAAAGAGTGGGATGTGGATTATACAGCCTACGAAGGAGGGATCTATTCCTCCGAATGGTTCTGGGCCAAGGCGCTGCACGTGCTTCGTGAAGATGAGGCAGTACGAAGGAAAGCCTATTCCATTGTAGAATACTGCGAATGGTTACCGGCCATGATCACCGGAGTGACCAAAAGCGATAATATTGTACGCAGCCGTTGTGCCTGTGGCCACAAAGCAATGTGGCATGAGAAATGGGGAGGGTTGCCCAGCGAAGAGTTCCTGACCAGACTCGATCCTTTACTGGCGGGGTTCCGCGAACGTCTTTTTGAAAAGACAGAAACAGCTGATAAACCGGTAGGTACCCTGAGCAAAGAGTGGGCGGAACGCCTCGGACTCTCTACGGATGTAGTAGTAGCCGGAGGAGCCTTCGACTGCCACATGGGAGCTATCGGAGCCGGTATCACTCCTTACACTTTTGTGCGTGTAATCGGAACTTCGACCTGTGATGTAATGGTAGCCTCTTACGAAGATATAGGCCATAGCCTGATCCGGGGTATCTGCGGACAGGTGGATGGGTCTGTTATTCCGGGAATGATCGGACTCGAAGCCGGTCAATCGGGATTCGGGGATATCTATGCCTGGTTCAAGAATGTACTGGAGTTTCCGATCCGGAACATATTGGGTAAAACAACTGTTATAGATAAAGAGACACGGGAACGACTGATTGAGGAAACGATCTGTAACATTATTCCCGAACTGACCCGTGAAGCGGAAAAGATACCGGTTTCGGAAAGCACGATTATTGCTACCGACTGGATGAATGGCCGCCGTACTCCGGATGCCAACCAGTTGCTCAAAGGAACCATTACCGGCCTTACCCTGGGAAGTTCTGCTCCCCGTATCTTCCGGGCGTTGGTAGAAGCAACGGCCTTCGGGTCAAAAGCGATCGTGGAACGTTTCCGCAGCGAAGGTATCCGCATTAACAATGTGATCGGTATCGGAGGCATTGCCCTTAAATCACCTTTTGTGATGCAGACGCTGAGTGATGTACTGGATATGCCGATCAAGGTATGCAAGACCGATCAGGCGTGTGCCCTGGGAGCTGCCATGTTCGCTGCTACGGCCGCAGGAGTCTATACCAAAGTAGAAGATGCCCAGAAAGCAATGACTTCGGGCTTTGCCCGTGAATATTTCCCGAACCCGGAGAATGCAAAACTCTACCAGGAGATATACGAAAAATATCTAAAACTCGGAGAGTTCACCGAAAAAGAATTATTCTGTCGACCGAAAAAATAATTTTAATTTATCTTTGCAGAGAACTAATATTTTAATCCTTATGAACGATAAC
>JAJPZL010000079.1 GCA_021204375.1 Bacteroides sp. | reverse complement strand
ATAAAAAGCTCCTTCTCTTCCTTACACCAGGAACATTTCGACTATATATTCTTTTTCGTCATTGACCAGAGGGAGAGTATCGGCTCCCGGAACTACTTCTCCGTCCAGAACTAACTTCGGCGAAGAGCCATCAGCCATACGCTTAAAAGTTATATGATAAACCGTATCGTAATAGCGGTAGTCTACCTGGTACTCTGTCCACTCCTTCCGCAGATGTGGAGTGAGATGTAGTTTATCTATGACCCGGTTGATCCCCAGCAGTGTCTCTACCAGTAGACGATAGAGTCAGGAGGAGGAGCCGGTATACCAGGTCCACCCTCCTCTTCCGGGATGCTGCTCAGCTGTGTAAATATCGGCAGCAATGACATAGGGTTCGACCTTGTAAATGGCCACCTCTTCGGGAGTACTGCCATGATGGATGGGATTGAGCAGGTCAAAAAGTTCCCAGGCGCAGTCGGTATCTCCCATCATGGCAAAGGCAATGGCTGTTCAGATAACTCCGTGGGTGTATTGGCCTCCGTTCTCGCGTACTCCGGGAATATATCCTTTGATATACCCCGGATTGGGTAGGAAGGTATTGAAGGAGGGGGGTAAAAAGCCGGATGAGTTTCAGCTTCCGGTCGACTAACCTGCGGTTCACCTCCTGCATACCGGTAAGTGAGCGTTCAGGATCACCGGCCACACTTATCACCGACCAGCTTTGTGGAAGTGCATCAATGGTATATTCAGCGTTCTGCGAGGATCCCAGGGGAGTACCATCGTCAAAATAGGCCAGGCGATACCAGTTGCCGTCCCAGGCATGGTTACGGATATTTTCCTGCAACTGCCGGGCCTGCTCTATACAATACCGGGCAAAACCGGTATCTCCATAGAGGGTCGTTATCTCTGAGAATTTAGAAAGTACATCATACAGGAAAAAGGCCAGCCATACACTCTCTTCTTTTCCTTCAATACCGACCAGGTTCATTCCATCGTTCCAGTCTCCGCATCCCATCAAGGATAGACCGTGGGCACCGAATTTAAGTCCATACCGGATACTGCGTACGCAATGCTCGTACAGGGTACCTAACTCGTTGGAAACAATGGGAAGATCGTAGTAAGATTCTTCTCCGGGATTTAGCTCCCGTCCCTCCAGGAAAGGGATGACTTCATCCAGTACTCCCCTGTCGCCCACAGTAATAATATAGCGATGGGTGACATAGGGCAGCCACAAATAGTCGTCTGAGAAGAGGGTACGTATCCCCCGGTTCACAGGAGGATGCCACCAGTGCTGCACATCTCCTTTTTTAAACTGACGATGGGCAGCCAATACGATCTGCTTCCTCATAAGAGCTGGTTCTGCATGGATAAGGGCCATTACATCCTGCAACTGGTCACGGAATCCGTAAGCCCCTCCGGATTGATAATAACCGAAACAGGCCCAGATCCGGCAACTAAGTGACTGGTAAAGCAACCAGCCGTTAGCCATAATATTGACGGAGGGGTCGGGCGTGGAAACGGATAGAGTTCCCATGGTTCTTTTCCAGTAATCCTGCACCTGGCACAGCGCTTCGGTCACTGCACCGGACTGACGGTAACGGTTGACCAGCGTGATCAGGTCTTCTTCACTACGGGCGCATCCTAACCGGAGGGTTACCTTCTTTTCCTTGGTGGGATTAAGTTCAATAAGGGCTTGTACGGCACCACAGGGATCGGATCCGGCTCCGGTCTTTCCGGAGAGCCGTTTTCTTTGCAGGGCCTGAGGGCGGGATAGCCGGCCTTCAGCACCCAGGAACTCAGTGCGGTCGCCCGTTACCCTGCGTGTCAATCCGATGTCGGCAAAGGCTATCTTTTCTGCAAAATCGGTATTATAATAGTTCCGGGCATAGAGTACACCGGTAACCGGATCTACCTGTGTAACTATATGTAATTGGTTCCGGGTACGGGTATCACCCAGTACCCATTCGTAATATCCGGTAACGGTAAGCCGGCTGGGACGGCCGGAGAGGTTCTTCAATTTCAGTACGGAGAATTTAACCGGGGCATCTATTGCCACATACACCCATAGTTCCGAGGCTATTCCCTCTTCTATATGTTCGAAAACGCTGTATCCGAATCCGTGATGTATTGTGTAAGGGGTCTTGCCTGTTGCAGGAAGGGGTGTGGGAGACCAGTAATAGCCGCTCTCCTCATCTCGGATATAGAGGGCTTCTCCACAGGTATCTTTTACCGGATCGTTATTCTAGGGAGTAAGCCGGTATTCGTGGGCATTCTCACACCAGGTATAACTGCTTCCGCTTTCACTGATAACCGTACCAAAGGTAGGATTGGCAATGACATTGCTCCAGGGGGCAGGGGTTCTTCGGTCGGGCCCTACCGTGATAATATACTCTTTGCCATCGGCAGAGAATCCTCCGAAACTGTTGTCATACAGGGTTTCGACAACAGGTGATCCGGCTGTATCTTCTTCCTTCCGGGAAATAAGAAGAGTGTTGATCTGTAACAGGGGAACGGGCATTTCTGCTCCTCTCTCTTTACCGGCCTGCTCTGCAAAACTACCCTCCTTGTCGGTGAAGATCATACTGGCGGTTGACTGCAGCAGGATAAGATCCTCGGCCGGGACCTGTTCGAGCGGACGTACGACGATCCCTCCCGGTTTATCCAGGAAGGGGGCTTCTACACTGCTGGTGACAAGTCCCAGGATCTCTTCGTGTAACGGATGACGATAGATGGAGGTATCTTCATGGAGGATCAGCAGTTCGGAAGTAACTCCTTTGATACGCTAGTAAGCATGTGCCAGAAGAAGTTGCCGGAGCAGTTCCATACCGGAACTGCTGCTGATCCGTACCAGTACCAGCGGAACATCCCCTGAAATGCCGTACCCCCAGAGATTATTCTGTCCCCGCCGGTTGTTTTTCTGAATAGCCGTATCGGCCCTGAAAACAGGATTTATATAGATAAGTGACCCGGCAAGTTTCTGGTACAACTGGGCTTCTGCTTCACGGATATTGAGATGGTAAAGCACGACCTGGCTATGGGTCCAGGCCAGATCAAAAGCACGGTCGGTCATACGCAGGTTCTGATATTTTTCTGCCAGTTCATAGGCAGACTTCTGTGTTGCAGCCATACCGAGTGTTACACATACCCGAACAGTTTTTCCCGGAGTGATGGTCACGGTACGCCGCAGGGAGACAATGGGATCAAGCACGGATCCCTGGCTACAGGAGAGAGGTTCTGCGGATTGCATAGCCAGAGGATCAGCCAGGGTATTTCTACGCCCGATAAAAAGGGAGCGGTCGGTTTCAAAAGAGAGTTTACCGGCATCCGCTTCTTCGACGAGCATCATGTGGAACAGATGCGGAGGCCGCTCTTCCTGCGAACGGGCCCGCCGGGTACAGAAAAGAGCGGGTATTTCGGGATTAAAATGGGTTTGTACAAAGAGGTTACTGAACACAGGATGTGCCTCATCATCTCACTGCCGGGTAATAACCACTTCTGCGTAAGTAGTAAGTTCAAGCGTTCGTTTCTTATGGGAGTGGTTGGTTATTTTAAAGCAACGAAGTTCTATATCATCCTCCGGAGAGATGCAGATAGTATTTACCACATCCAGCTCGGTGTGCCGATAGCGGAATTCGGCGTAAGCCTGGGTAAAGCGGGCTTCATAATCGCGCAAGGGAACGCAGGCCGGTTGATATCCGGCAGACCAATAATGCCCGGTATTTACGTCACGCAGATAAATAAAGAGGCCACCGGTATCGCTGGTAAGATCCTGTCGCCAGCGGGTGACGGCTATATTATTCCAACGGCTATAGCCAGCCCCGCTACTATTGATCATTAACTGGTATCTACTATTGGAGAGCAGATTCACCTGAGCGGGAAGGGTTCCGGTGGTATAGATGCGGTCGGCATGCGGATTATACTCGTTAAGGGCATGCAGGTTTTTTATTTCGTACCGGGAATTATCGGTAATAGCACCGGCAGCCACATTGTGGGGAGCCCGCTCCTGAAGAAGAAGTTCAAAGGCCTTCATCTAGGGACTACCGATAAAGCGCTTCTGCATAGAGTTATCTTTCATCAGGTTGGTGAGTGCCAGCAATCCCATTCCCTGGTGATGGGCCATAAAGGAAAAGATGGTTACCTTCTTTTCATTTAGGGGTAGATGAGAAGGGGTATAGTCTATTGCTTCGTAATATCTATACCTGCCTTCCTGTCCTTCTGCGATAAGCCGCAGGAGATTTTCATACGCTTTCCGGGGATTCACCATGAGTACCAGCATCGTAGCATAGGGGGCAATAACAAGGTCTTTGGAGAGTCCCCGTTTAAGTCCGAGGCTGGGTACCCCGAAGGCCTGGTACTGATAGTTGAACTGTGTATCGGGCCGGTTGTATCCGGACTCGGATATTCCCCACGGGATCCGGTATTTACCGGCATAACCGATCTGCTCCCGTACTGCTCCCCGGTAAGTCTGATCCAGGAGTGTTTCCCGGTAAGCAGGCATCAGCAGCAAGGGCATCAGGTATTCGAACATGGAACCGCTCCAGGAGAGCAACACGGGGTTACCCTTTAATACCACCATCAGCCGGCTCAGGGCAAACCAGTGGTCGACGGGCACCTGGCCACGAGCAATGGTAATATAACTGCATAACCGGGCCTCTGAGGCGAGTATATCGTAAGAGGAGGTGTCGTAGCGCTACTCCATTACATTGTATCCAATGGTAAAGAGTTTCTTTTTCTCATTATAGAGGAACTTAAAGTCCATGCGGGAGAGAGCATCGCTTTCCCGGGCCATACTCTCCAGAATTTTTCTTCGTTCGACGGCCCGTTGTATCATGGTATTCAGGTCTTCTTCTCATCCGTCGGTTACCGGATCGGGTTCATGATTCAGCTCACAGCTTTTTACGGCCTCTTTTATAAGGGGCAGCAACGTTGCTTCCCAACCGGTTATCTCTTCCAGGGAGATGCTTCCGGTAAATAGATCCTCCAGTATAGAAATCCAGGGAGCTTGTTCATTCTCCCGGTGCATGGTAGCAAGAAAAAGAGTGTGGTCCTTCTCTAACCACGAGAAAAGATAAAGAAGGTCGTTGAGATGGTCGTTGCAATTTACCTCAAAGGTTTCTACCAAGTTTATCAGCTCTTCCTTATCAGGAACGAATCGGGTACGGAACTCTTCTATTTCGTTCCGGACCTGTTTAAGAAGCGTATAGGCCTGAGGAAGTGTCTGTGGAAGCTGAACGGCCGAGAGTAACTCTTCGAGCCCGAGCAAAGCTGTATTTCCCGGAGAGAGTTCCCGGATTACCCGTACCGTATCTGATAATCCTTCAAAGAGAACAGGCGTATACACCGGTTTATATACCTGCTTCCGGAGTGCCTGCGACAGGGTAATAAGGTTACCGGCCAGGTTACCACTATCCACACTGGATATATAGAGGAGATATAGAGGTTCAAGCGTGCGGGTATCGTACCAGTTATAGAAATGCCCGCGGTATTTCTTAAGATGGGTAAGGGTAAGGAAAGTATGATGGACTCTCTCGATCATCCCGTTGACAGAGAGATAACCAAAATCACGGGCCGCTACATTAGCCAGCAACGAAAGTCCTATATTGGTAGGAGAAGTACGGGTGGCTACAACCGGATTGGGTACTTCCTGAAAATTATCGAGTGGCAGGTAGCTATCCTCTTTATTGACAAAAGTTTCAAAGAAGTACCAGGTTTTACGGGCAATCCGATGCAGGAATGCATCCTCCTTCCGGGTAAATTCCGGCTTTTCCACAGGAACAGGCCGGCTGATATACCATACTATAGCAGGCGCTGTAAGCCAGGCAAGTATAAGTGGTAAGGTATACAGGAATGCATGGGCATAATGCCATAAAAGGAGGACACAGAGTAAGGCAAAGAGCGGTGAGAACCACATTTGACGGTACAGGCCGGAAAGGGTATGGACGGCAGTACGGTCGGCCTCTTCGGCGGTTTGCCACTGAAGCAGGTTACGGTGTGTAACAGTGAGCCTCCATAGGGAGCGAACAATGGCATCGACATACAGGTAAGCTTCATAGGGAAAAAGTGCAATACTGAAAAAAGTCTGGCTGAGTTGATGAACCCCTTTGCTCAATACATCCTGCAGATGCAGGAGCCAGGGTTCCTCTTTAGGCTTACGGAAAAGGCTGATCGGAAAGGTGATAAAAAAGGGAAGAAAAGCCACGATCAGCAATATAATAACGGCGATCCAGGCTTTTCGAGGAAACCAGACAAAAGCGCCTGTCAGGAAAAGGAGGGCCAGCGGTGAAACTAAGGTACGGCGAAGGTTATCTGCGATCTTCCATTTGCTAAGGCCCGAAAGAGGATTGGTCTCTTTTCCGGTCAGTGTGGGAACTTTGGAGAAGAGCCACTGAATGATCTGCCAGTCTCCCCGCATCCAGCGATGGCGGCGTTTAGCATCCGCAACATAGGTACCCGGATAAGACTCATACATCTCTATATCCGCCAGGAGTCCCGAGCGAACATAGGTAGACTCCAGAAGGTCATGACTGAGTATGGTGTTCTCCGGAAAACGACGGGCCAGTACTGTTTCAAAGGTTTTCACATCATAAATCCCTTTTCCTACAAAAGAGCCCGCATGGAATATGTCCTGATATACATCCGAGACACTACGGGTATAAGGATCGATCCATACTTCATTGGTGAAGAGACGGGAGTACCAGGAAAAGAGACTACTACGCAAGTTGATGGCTATCCGGAGCTGTAGGATACCGTACCCTTTGGTTACAATATGCCGCTCAGCATCAATAACAGGCTGGTTGAGTATATGGGCCATGGTCCCTACCAGTTTATAGGCACTATAAGGAGGAAGCTGGGTATCGGCATCTAAGGTGATAACATATTTTATACCGGTAAGGGTCTCTAAATTTCCCTCGGTAAGCATAAAGGGAGTGGTTATTCCTTCTGTAAGAAAAGCATTGAAGGCCATCAGTTTTCCGCGTTTGCGTTCATACGCCATCCACTTTTTTCTGCCGCATCCCACCGGCGGGGACGGTGAAAGAGAAAAAAGAGAGAATTATCATCCGAACCGTATTTATGGTTGAGCGATTCAATTCCTGATTGTATCTGTTCCAGCAGTTCATTATCCTGGGGCTCCTGTTAATGATCGGCATCGGCAAAGTCGGTAAGCAGGGCAAAGGTGAGGCTGGAATCGGGATTAGAGAGATAGTGTATCTCAATATCCTTCAGGAGTTTTTTAACACCTTCCTTATCGGCTATCATAGCAGGTACTACAAAAACAGTACGATAAGCATGAGGGATTCCTGCAGCAAAATCGAGCCTGGGCAGAAAATCAGGAGGCACCAACAACGTGGAGAAGTAATTGACCAGAAAAACAGAGAACTGGCTCAGAAAAAAGAGGAAACAGATACTGATAAGTACCAGGTTCTCATAGGTAATGGATGCATCTGAATTTTTGACTAAATGGGCAAAGAGCAGGGTACCGAGCAGGGAAATAAGTAAAATGGTTCCGGTATAGAAAACAAGCGGATAGGTTTTGAGGAAGCGAGCCAGCCGGGTTTTCAGGCTTCTCTTTACTCCCAGCGTATCCGACAACCGGTCGGCTCCCTCATCAACCAGGTAATATTCTACATGGGTGGTTCTTTTTTCTGCTCCTTCCTGCCAGTAAGCCTCCTGCGTCATTTCAATAGCTTTGCGTGCCACCTCCTCCTCGGAATAATGACTTTGCCGGGCCAGCTTTTCGATCCGGTGCCGGTATTGATTTCGGGAATTAAAATCCATAGCAGCGTACAACTGCATAGGGTCTCCCCGCAAAATATACTCAACAAAACTTATATTCTCGACAAAATCCCGCCAGTCCGTGTTATTGATAAAACGGAAACTTTTAATACTATGACTGACAGAAAGCTGGTCAGCCGCCTGGATCTGGCTTTCGGCCTGGATAAGCTCTTCAGCAGCGACTCCTTCTTCGTGTAACCGTTGTTCAAACCAGTTCTTAATAATACGCATGGAAGTATTCTGGTCGGAAAGGCGTTTGGAAAAGGCCGAAACAAAGGCTGTAGAGAAGGGAAGTTCAGCCCTGGCCATCTCAGAGACCACTTCAATCAATAAAGAGGGTATTTTCCGGTTAACCTCCTCTATCCTGTCCATTCACTTATTGGCCAGGTCCCGCTCTTTTTTATCTTGTTCTAAGCGGGTTATAATACGCCTCAGGTTCTCGATCAGGATAAGACGCAGCATAATAGGGATAGCCCAGAGTTCCCCCAGGGTCAAGGGAGTAACTTCCTGGTAAGCCCTGTAAAAGGTAGTAAGTGACTCTTCGTCTACCTGGGCATCTACATGGGAAATATATTCTACAGTGATACCATAGATACGGGGAAGCCCTTTATAGGAATCATCCGGCAAAGCAGGTAACTCTTTACTATAGCTTTTGGAGAAATGGTGGCGTGCAAGTTAGATATGTTCTTCAATGAGATAAAAATTATCGACTAACCATTCGGTTGCAGGGCTTATATACCGGGGATCTTTATCGGACAGCACCCTGGTATTATAGGATTGGAGGTGCTTTTCGTTATCATCGAGCCTGCTACGCAGATAGCTGTTTTTTGTACCGGGGCCAATGCGTTGTTCCCGGGCCAGAAGCCGGGCGTATTCTCCCAGTTGTTCAATATTAAATAACTCTCCCCGAAAAGATTGATGTTCTTTCTTCTTATCTAAGTATACGGATCTGAATCTTCTGCTGAACATAAATGCTGCTTTTGTATAAACCGTATTTCAACTTTTTATTACAGAATATAACAGAGGGGATTCTTTTTTTGTTTTTCGGAGAAAGGATACAAATGGTTATATGA
Source organism: Bacteroides sp. (assembly GCA_021204375.1). GTDB lineage: Bacteria > Bacteroidota > Bacteroidia > Bacteroidales > Bacteroidaceae > Bacteroides. The sequence goes on along the minus strand of JAJPZL010000079.1, from coordinate 642 downwards.
AAGGAAGAGTGTAACCAGTGATCAGGAAGAGAGAGTTTAATAAGGGAGGCTATTTATAAGATTTATCCTGTGGAGCTTCTATAATGGAACAGAGCCCGACAGGATAAACAGGAATAGAGTAAATAAGGATGAAAAGATCAGAACTTCATGCCTACCAGAACAGAAAATTAAGATTACGGGAGTTATAATGATCGACCAGTTTAATAAAACCAAGCTGACCTTCAATCCCGATAATAAGGCGGCTCAATTCTGCGGCAAGACCCAATCCGACCCCCGTATCAAACCGATACAGCTGATCGCATCCGAAAGTATCGATCTTAGTATCTTCACTACGGTTGGCGGTATACAACTGCCCTTTTATTTGTCCTCCTATCCCATAGGCAAAGTAGGGGCCGGCACTTACTACAATATTGGTATTATCAAATACCATAAAATGGGCGGCTCCCATTACAGGAAGTTCCAGGTATCGCTGGCTGACAGAAGGATCGCCTCCCACATAATCGGCTATATCAAAATCATGGATATTTTTAGCCCCTTTTACAGAGTAATAAAGGGAAGGCTGCAACAGCCATATTTCTGAAAAAGCATACTCCATTCATACTCCTACTTTAAAACAGGCACGGGCATTGGTATCGCCCTCAC
>JAJPZL010000460.1 GCA_021204375.1 Bacteroides sp. | reverse complement strand
CTTCTTCAATCCAACTTTATACCCCATATAAGCATAATAAAGAATAAAGAGGTACATCGGGAAACAGATGAGGTAAGCTTGTTGAATATCTCCGAAGAGGTCTTTACACCATCCGAACAGGAGAGGGATAAGGGCGCCCCCTACAATTGCCATGGTTAGCAACGAACCACCGGCTTTGGTGAAATTACCCAGATGCTGCATGGCCAGTGCCCAGATAGGACCCCACAGTAAAGAGTTACCCAAACCTAACAGGGCAATGAAATAGATCCCATAAGAGGAGGGCACCAATACCGCTACCAGGGAACATACAGTACCGATCCAGGCACATATTTTTAACGCTGTGTTCTGGGAGATCACCTTTGGCATCAGGATCGCTCCCAGGATATAGCCTGCCCACATAGCTAATACGGTAAAGGTGGTGTAATTAGCCGGGTTGGCAAACCAGGCAAAACCAAAATTCATCAGTTTTCCTTCGCTTTGCAGGGTCGTCGCATAATCCACCGGTGTAGCCAGTGCGATGGTCTCTACCCCTACATAGAGGAAGAGAGCAAATGCTCCCAGTAGCAGGTGGGGGAACTGGAACAGTGAACCTTCTCCTTTTGTATCTGCGGTTTCGTCTTCTCCTTCGGCACATACTTCCGGGAGCGGGGAGAAAAAAGAGAAAATACCCAGTAAGATAAATACCCCCACAATAATATAGAAAGGTAGAGTAATATCATTCAGGTCTATATTGACCTGCAGGTCTGAAATAAAAAGGGCCAGGAAGATAGGAGCCACTGCCCAACCCCCCTTATTGAGGATACCCATGATAGACATACGTTGTGCGGCTTTCTCAATGGGGCCACAGATCGTAACGTAGGGATTTACAGAAGCCTGTAAAAGCGTATTACCCGTACCACTGATAAAAGAGCCTATAAGAAAAAGGGGAAAACTGGCTGCCCGGGCTGCCGGAACAAACAGGTAGAGACCGACGGCAAAGAAGACAAACGAAAGAGCCATCGTTTTTTTATAACCGATCTTTTTGATCAGCATTCCGGCCGGGAAACTAAAGATCACAAAGGACAGGAAGGTAGCTGTAAGTAACAGGTAAGATTCTGCCGAACTAATATGAAGAGGTTTTTCCAGGTAGGGTACCAGGAGCCCGTTGATTCCCAGGGCAAATCCTATGGCAAAGAATAGAACGCCGACAATAGAGATCGGAATAAGATAACTTTGTTGTTTCGGTGTGTTCATACGTTAACAAATTGTTTTTAGTAATTAAGAGATTCGATTTCGAAGGTAAAGATAGTGAAAAATATAGGAAGCAAGGGGTGTTTTTGTCCGAAGATAGGGGTAAGAAGTGTACGGATTGTCCGAAAATGACATTAAAAATGAAAAAAGCAGCCGATCCTTGCCTCTCTCGGGAGTTGACCGGCTGCTTTTGAAGTATGTTATCTGTTTTTAACTGATCCGGTCGAATCTGCAATAGGGAACCAGAACTTCAGGGATCCGGATCCCCTCCGGGGTCTGGTTATTTTCCAGCAGGGCAGCCAGAATACGCGGCAGGGCCAGCGCCGAGCCATTGAGCGTATGGCAAAGCTGTATCTTTTTATCGCTGTCACGGTACCGGCATTTCAGCCGGTTGGCCTGGAATGTTTCAAAGTTGGAGACAGAACTCACCTCCAGCCAACGCTCCTGAGCAGCTGAGTATACCTCAAAATCAAAAGTGAGGGCAGAAGTAAAACTCATATCGCCTCCGCAAAGACGGAGGATCCGGTAGGGGAGACCCAGTTTGGTCACCAGTGACTTCACATAAGCAACCATCTCTTCGAGAGACCGGTAAGAGTGCTCCGGCGTATCGATCCGTACAATCTCTACTTTATCAAACTGATGCAGGCGATTCAGCCCCCGCACATCTTTTCCGTACGAACCGGCTTCCCTACGGAAACAGGCAGAATAGGCACAGTTTTTGACAGGCAGGTTCTGCTCCTCCAGAATGACATCCCGGTAAATATTGGTAACCGGTACCTCGGCTGTAGGGATCAGGTAAAGGTCATCTTCTGTGGCGTGGTACATCTGCCCCTCTTTATCCGGTAAATTACCGGTTCCATATCCGGAAGTTGCATTTACTATATAAGGAGGTTGTATCTCTAAATAACCGGCATCGCGGGCTTCATCCAGGAAAAAATTAATCAGGGAACGTTGCAGGCGGGCACCTTTCCCTTTATATACGGGAAAACCTGCCCCAGTGATTTTTACACCCAGTTCAAAGTCGATCAGGTCATACTTTTTAGCCAGTTCCCAGTGGGGAAGAGCTCCTTCCGGCAGTTCCGGGAGAGTCCCTCCGTTCTTTTCGATCACATTATCTTCTGCTGCCTTGCCTTCGGGAACCGATTTGTGGGGTAGATTCGGAATAGTATAAAGCAGTGTATTCAGCTCTTCCGTAGCCTTGTTCATGGCTGTTTCCAGGGCTTTATTACGCTCTTTCATCGCTGTTACCTGAGCTCGTGCAGCGTTGGCTTCCTCTTTTTTACCCTCTTTCATTAACTGTCCGATGCTTTTGGACAGTGCATTCACTTCCGCCAGGTTAGCATCCAGTTTATTCTGAGTCGTTCTGCGTTTGTCATTGGCTTCAATCACTTTCGCGATCATCTCCTCCGGGTTCTTAATATGTTTTTTCTCCAGTCCCCGGATCACCTCCCGGGTATTTTCGGTTATTTGTTTTATGGTAAGCATGGCTGATTAATTTTAGGATGTTTCCGGTACAAAGATAGTTAAATTTACAGGTACACCTGCGGTGCCTCTAAAAAAGAAAGGAGATGCAGCACCGCTATCATCTCCTTTCTTTTTTATCTGAACAAATAATTATGCATCCGCCTTTGCAGGTTCTACAGATACATACGATTTGTTTTCTCTTCCTTTTTTGAACTGTACAGTTCCTTCTACCAAAGCATAAAGAGTGTGGTCTTTACCCATACCGATGTTCTTACCCGGATGGTGCTGAGTACCTCTCTGACGTACGATGATATTACCGGCTTTACAAGCCTGGCCTCCGTATATCTTTACGCCTAATCGTTTGCTTTCTGATTCGCGGCCGTTCTTAGAACTACCGACGCCTTTCTTATGTGCCATTTCTTCTTAAATTTAAATTGATTAAGCTATAACTTCTTTAATGTTTAACTCTGTGAGCTGCTGACGGTGTCCATTCAGCTTTCTGTATCCTTTTCTTCTTTTCTTGTGGAAAATAAGGACTTTATCACCTTTTACCAGGCTGGTATTTACTTCACAAACCACTTTTGCTTCCTCTACAACCGGGGCACCGATCGTGATGGCTCCGTCTTTGTCTACCAGTAATACTTTGTCAAACTCTACTGTAGCACCATCTTCTGCATTCTGTATGTGGTGAACAAAAACTCTTTTTCCGGCCTCAGCTTTGAACTGCTGACCGTTGATTTCTACAATTGCGTACATCTGTTATAATAATGTTATACAGGTTAGCTCCATCGGGTGGTCTTTCTTCCTGAAATACACTTGGTTTACCCGGAGTGGAATAATTGGGCACAAAATTACTGTTTTTATTTTTACTGGGCAAATATTTTTTCTAAATTCTCAGCCTGTCGGTGAACTCTTTAGAAGATCAGTTTATTTTTCCCCCTGAGAGCCAGTGTTTCCGGTAATAGGTTTCGTTCAGGTTGCTTACGATCACCCCTTTACTGGTACTGGCATGGATGAAATTATTTTTTTTCAGGTAGATCCCTACATGCGCTACCTGCTTTCCCGAACGGGTGGAAGAGAAGAAGACCAGGTCTCCCTCTTTCAGTTTATGTCGGGACACCTTTTGCGCTTTTTTCCGCTGTTCGGTCGTGCTACAGGGCAACTCTTTCCGGTACACGCTCCGGTAAAGCTCCCGGGTCAGCCCGGAACAATCTACTCCATTTTTAGTAGTTCCTCCGGACCGGTAAGGAGTTCCTATCCATTGGGAAGCTTCTATATAGAGTGCATGATTATCTTTTCTGTCAATGTCGATCCCCAGCCTTACAGAGGCTCTGGCCAGTGCCTGATAGTGTGTTCCTCTGTTTTTTTTGGTGGCACAGGAAGTAATAAGAAAGGGGAGTATCAACACAAACAGCCGGATCAGCAGATCTTTTTTCATACTTAATTCCTAATTAGAGCCCCCGAAGTTACTAAAAAGAGCCGGAAAACTGTTCGGTAGTACAGAATAATTTTCCGGCTCTTCCTGAAATCCGAATGTTTGATATGGGCAGGCATATAATAGAATTGTACTTCGAAGGAGGAAAGGCAGGCCATATTAATCTTTGGGAATCAACGATCCATTCTATGGTCTGAGTTTCAACGGTACTTATCCGGTGCGGAAGTGCAGTCGTATGAGAAGATTCTTCGGGTTGCCAAGTAGCGACAGATTCTGGCCTGTACTTCTGTAAAGTCATGCTGAGAAGATTTTCAAACAGGCCGTAGGCCTATTCTATCTTAGGCCCTGGTAATACCAGGGTAGGGGGTGTATGGGATTATTAAAGAATACGCGCTGTAGGTGCAGTCTATTATACTGGGCCTTACAGCCCACAATTCTCTATTTATCACCCCCAGCAATACCGAAGTCTATTAAGTTCTCTTGTTTTTTGGAATGTAGTAGGAAAATCCCGAAGGAATTAAATGTGAACCAACGGTCAGCGAAGCTAATAACTCCCAGCGAAGCGTAGCGACTGGGGGTGGAAGGCGTTTTCTCTGATTCAACCCCGAATAGTGGGTTGAATGATAAAAAACAGATTCAACACCTTCGGCGTTGATAGGATAAAGCGTCTGCTTTACCCCCAGTCGTTCGCTTCACTCTCTTCACTGGGGGTTATTGAGATTGAATCCCTCTGGGATTCTATTTAAACCCTTGTAAAAAGGGTGAAGAACTTAACAGCCTTCGCCATCGCCGAGGGCTAAGATTTATATTCCCTGCCTGGAGCAATCAAAATAGTAGGAATATCACTGCGCTACCGTACCGGGCTGGAATCTACTGTCCCTTCGGGACTTAAATCAAAGATCTCTAATAACAGATTCTCTCAGCACGAATACACTTCCCTGTCGGGCTGGAGTGTTGTATGTTTACAGCACTCCGGCATAGATCAAGTAGATTCAATCTCGCTTGTTCTGCTCCTAAAGATCTTCCGGCAACGATTGAATTTTATTCCTCTTTATTCTCTTCGGATATCATAATAACCTCTACACGGTTATCCTGCGAAAGCAGGAACCCAGCAAACTCCCGGATATCTTCTGAAGTAATGCTTTCTACCCGTTCCTGATACTTATCATCCACATCTAGGCCGGTGGTATAATATTCATTAAGTGCTCCCAGCCAGTAACCGTTCTCTTTCAGCTGCTCCGTATATTTACGCAGCATAAACTCCTTGACCTTATTCAGGTCGGTTTCAGCAGGCCCGTTGGTAGCTATCTGGTTAAGCTCTTTATAGACGATATCGATCAGTTTATCTATTTTACCCGGATCTGTTTCAAAGAATATCTGTAAGGTAAAATCTTCCTTCGGATATTTATCTACCGATCCGCTGACACTGACTCCATACGTACCCCCCTCTTTCTCTCTCACCTCTTCGGTATAGATCAGGGTAAGGATCTGGGAAAGGATGCTCATTTTGGTACGGTTCAGGTTAGTATATTCCACTTCACCGGTATATACAGATACGATCGTTGCTTTCGGGTTCTCCTGCCGGCGGTAAAATCTCTTCTCCACTTCTCCTTTAGGAGGATACATCTTATTATCCCGGAAAGTCTCTTCCCGGTTCAGTGCCGGCAGGGAGGCAATGTATTGTTCGATCAAAGATTTGATCTCCTCCATATTAATAGTACCGACAAAAAGGAAAGTAAAATCGCCCGCATCTTTATACCGTTCACGTCCCAGTTCCAGCCCTTTTGCATAATCGATCTTGTCGATCATATCTACCTGCATACGCAGGGCACGGAGATGGTGGTCCATCAGGGTCATATAAAGAGTATCCACAAATGCACTCATCGGATTGGCTGCCTGATTTTCTAAGGAAGCACGCAACCGGCTCTTGTAAGAGTTGTAAGCATCTTCATCATAACGCAGGTCCGTAAAGTTCAGGTAGAGCAGCTGTAACATGGTCTCTATATCCTGGGGAGAGCAACTACCGTTCACGGTCTCCTGGGCATTACTTACATTCAGGCTTATATCGGCCTTTTTACCTGCCAGTAACTTTTCCAGATCCGTCCGGCTGAAATTAGCTACTCCGCCCAGCTGTAAAAGGCTGTTCAGGTTGATAATGGTCACTATATCTTCCGTAGGCATCAGGGAGGTACCCCCGAAGCTGATCCCCTTCAGGATGATCTCATCCTGTTTAAAATCCGTTGGTTTCAGCACGACGGTGGCCCCGTTGGATAGTTTCAGTACGGTGGTTCCGTAGATTCCCTCCTCCTCACTCACTATTTTTCCCGGCCGGGGCAGTTCACTCATCAGGGGTTCGTCCGAAACATGGTCTATGTACGCCTCAATATCCTCCTGTTCTACACAGGCAATTATTTCCAGAAGTTCCTTTTCTGTGGGGTAGGCAACAGCCTCTTTATCAGGTCCCATTACAGTAATGATCAGGTTCTCCTGTGTGATCAGGTCGCCCAGTATCCCGTTAATTACGCTTAAAGGGACATTGGGAGCGATCTCATTCATCAGGTTATAGTACTCTTCTTCACTGGGGATCGGTTCGTTCCAAAGGAAATGGTTCACATATTCCCTGATATATTCCCCGTTCTTCCGGTTGTTCCGTTCATTGTATTGTGATTCCACTTCCCGCAGGAAAGCTGCTCGGGCCCGTACATATTCCGATTCTGTAAAGCCGTGCCGGTCTACCCGGTACACTTCCCGCAGATAGGCGGCCAACGCCTCCCGGATCTCTCCCTCTTTAGAGCCGATTAGTCCGGTGAAAGCATCTTTGGTCTTAGACATAAAGAACTCCCCGTCGTACAAGTAGGCGCTCACAAAAGGAGCATTTCCTGTTTGAATGATCTCCCGGAAACGGGCATTCAGCATGGAGCTCATCATGTAACGGGCATAATCATACACTAAGTATTGCATACTCCCTCTTTCAGCCGGGGGAACTGCCTCATGCTTATTGAAGATATAGATCTGGGTACGGGTAGCCTCCGGATCGGTTGCCATGGCTACAATCGGCTCTTTATTATCTGTCACCGGATAATAAACGCGCTCAGCTTCGTTCTCCGGATTGGCAAAATAAGAAAAGAGATTGATCACTTTCTGCTCTACCTCGTCCACATCAATATCTCCTACGACGATGATCCCCTGCAGATCGGGACGGTACCATCTGTGGTAATAATCCCGAAGTACCTGGTGGGGAAAGTTAAGGACTACATCCATCAGACCGATAGGCATGCGGTGCGCATAGCGGTCTCCCTGGTAGATGACCGGTAATATTTTATCGTACATACGCAGGGTGGCATTATCGCGGTTACGCCACTCTTCGTGGATCACTCCCCGTTCCTTATCGATCTCCTCTCCATCCAGGGAGAGGGCCCCTGCCCAGTCGTGCAGGATAAGCAGGCAGGAGTCAACCGCCCCTTCCTGGTTTGCGGGAACATTGGTGATATTATATACGGTCTCATCAAAAGAGGTATAGGCATTCAGGTTCTCTCCGAATTTTACCCCGATTGTCTCTAAGTATTGTTTGACACCGTCTCCCGGAAAATTTTCTGTCCCGTTAAAGGCCATGTGTTCCAGGAAATGAGCAAGTCCCCGCTGCTCTTCCTCCTCCTGCATGGAACCTACTTTCTGGGCAATGTAAAAGTCTGCCCGCTCTTCCGGCAGGTTGTTCCTGCGTATATAATAGGTAAGGCCGTTCCCCAGTCTTCCGATGCGTACATTGGGATCTACCGGAACAGAGGATGCCTCCTGCGCATACATACAGGAGATATGTGTGCAGATTGCCAGGAGTAAAGCCGTAAATTTATAGTATAGCTTTTTCATGTGGTATGTATTTAATTAGATAATTTTTCTGTTATTAAAGAGGGAAAGCCTCTTGTGGCTTACAAAATTACAAAAATAATTTAATGCCCTTCTACTATTAACTGTTCCGTTTCCGGTAGAGAGGCACTATAGTTACGTTAATTAAGCTTTCTACATAGTAATTATACTATATAGTTTCCTCCTTTTCCGAAAGATTTTCCTCCATTCTGTTGGATAAACGAATTGCTTTATTGATCTTTGAACCATAAAAGAGATCAGTTATGAGTATAGAACTGGGTCGGTTTAACTGGCTTACTGTAGTAAAAGAGGTAGACTTCGGAGTCTATCTGGATGGAGGAGAAGATGGTGAGATCCTTCTTCCTGCCCGGTATGTACCCGAAGAGATCCAGGTAGGAGAAGAGATCCGGGTATTTATTTACCTGGATATGGATGAGCGGCTTGTAGCCACGACCCTCACTCCTTATATACAAGTCGGGGAGTTTGCTACCCTCGAAGTTTCCTGGGTGAATCAATACGGTGCTTTTCTGAACTGGGGGTTGATGAAAGATCTTTTCGTCTCTTTCCGGGAGCAGAAAGTAAAAATGGAGAAGGGCAAACGCTATATGGTATATGCCTATGTGGATAAGGAGAGTTTCCGGATCGTGGCATCGGCCAAGATAGAGAAGTTCCTCTCCAAAGAGCCAGCTCCCTATAAGGCCGGTGATGAGGTGAACCTGCTAATCTGGCAGAAGACGGACCTGGGCTATAAGGCCATTGTAGAGAACCGTTACTCCGGAATGCTCTTTAACAATGAAATATTCCGGAGCGATATCCACTCCGGGTTGCGTTTGAGCGGATTTATCAAACAGGTATGGGAAGATGGAAAGATCGACCTAACCCTACAGGGCAATAGTCGGGAGAACCTGGAGGATTTCTCTATGGAGCTGCTGGCTTATATTCGTAACAACGGAGGAAAAATAGCCCTGGGAGACAAAAGCCCTGCCGAAGATATTTATGCCACCTTTTCGGTCAGTAAGAAGATCTTTAAGAAAGCAGTGGGTGACCTCTATAAACGCCGGCTGATCCGTCTGAAAGAAGACGGAGGGATTTCTCTGGCCTGATGGAGGAAATGACTATTCCCGGAGGAATAATCTCCTCCGGAAATAGGCTATTTCAGTTGCGCCGGTTAAGATACCTAGCTACATTTGTGACATAGTTATCAACTAAAACAGATATCACACATGAAAACGATCAAACGAAACGGACTTTTACTTGCTCTCACCTTCCTGTTCTGTTCCTGCCAGACCCTGGGACTCTTTACATCCAAAGATATGATGGCCATTGAAAAAGGGATGACCCGGCAGGAAGTTCATAAAAGATTGAAGAATCCTGAGTACCGCACCTTTGCCGGTGATGAAGAGGATTGAGAATATCTCCTGGCAGATGGCCGGAGAATGAGAATTACCTTTTATAAAGAAAAGGTGGTAGCCCTGGATACTTATACATTGCTATCC
>JAJPZL010000015.1 GCA_021204375.1 Bacteroides sp. | reverse complement strand
GTAAGCGTAGCATTAAATCCCAATTCAAAAAAGTAATCCACAATATACTAGACCAGGCAAAAAAACCAGGAAGAGTTCTATGATCAGTCAGGCATTGCTGCGCCTGCGGTTCCATAACTGTTTGTAAATATTTCGTATTATATGTTACTATTTGAAGGTTAGTGAGTGAACAATATCACGCCGGGAAGCTCTCCAGGCCGGGATAACGGCCGAAAGCAGATTCAGTAGCAGGCAGATAAAAAGAGCCGTAAAGAACACCGGTAGGTTAAAGACCATTTCTGCAGAAACCAAAGTCTCCGCTCCCTCCACAGGGGGCGCACTATATCCCACCTGCCCTAACTCAAATATCCTCTCACGGGCTATATACACCAGGATATAAGAGAAGATCAAACCGATACACCCACCCAGAAGCGTGAAAAACAGATTCTCGCAGATAACCTGACGCATCAACACCCCACCGGACGCTCCCACTGCCCTGCGCAATCCGCACTCTGCCAGCCGCCTTTCCATTCTCGAATCGATCATGCCCGAAAAGCTCACAGCCGGAATAATAAGCAGGATCAGAAAAATAAGCAGGTATTTAAGGATCACCCGGTTAAAGTCAACCGTTGAATTGCTGGAAAACCGGAAGAGAGATTCCCAGTGCCTGTCCGGTTGGCCTGTCCACATAAAAGTATAACCTTCCGGAAAAGTAGAAGCAAACCTGCGGAGATTATCGGTCACCTCCCTTTTCAGGGCCTCTCTTCCCTCCCGAGAAGGGGCCAGCAGATATACCGCATAGTCACCCAAGGACTGGTTCTTCCCCCACGTAGAAGCGAGGGCCAAGGTATGAGGTATCCATATATGGGCGTACGTACGTTCCAGCAGCGAAGAAGGATCTTTCACCACGCCTGCCACCCGATACTCGTCAAAATTCAGGGAGAAGTATCTGCCGGTCACTGCCACCTCTCCGAATATACGCCGGGCAGCAGATTCACTCAGTACAGCCGTCCTTATACCGGAATTCACATCGGCCCCGGTAAAAGGAGTTCCATCCTTAAAACGAAAAGCGAACACCATCCAGTAATCCTCATTCACCGCCTGCACCCAGACAGGATACTGTTCTCCGGTAGCCGGAAGCTGTACATAATACTTCTTCCTGAGGAAGAGTTTGGCCACTCCTACTGCCTGGGCATGTTGCAGATCCTGGAAACAGGTTTTTATGGTGTGCAACGAAAGCCTACCGGCAGACTGCCCCTGCTTTTCCTGTACAACGGCAGAGCGCATGACCAACATCCGGTCACGGTTCGTTTCCGGATAGATCGGTGTCACCTTCACATAAATAATGATCGTCAGTACCATGACCATGGTAAGCGAAAGAGCCGTCCCTATGATATAAATAGAACTGAACAGTTTTTCCTGTTTCAGCAGGTTCCTGGCCTGTTTAAAATAGATCCTCAGCATTGAATTCAGTTTTAGTAATTTTCTTCGTGAAACATAATACCGGATATACAAGTGATCCTGCCTGTTTATTTATTTCAGTTTCAGTTTCGTTTTATTCCGGTAATCCGCCATATCACTGACCACCACCCGGTCGCAGGGATTCAGCCCGCTTACCACCTCTACATGCTCAAAGTTACTGTCACCCAGTACAACTTTTCTCTTGACCAGTTCCTTTCCCTCCACCACAAAAAGCTCATAGGTGGAAGGCCCGATGTAGTAAGGCCCGTCCCTGATCCGAAGTACATGATCCTTAACAGCGTGCATAATATAGAGGTCGGTTTTCAGTCCGGAACGAAGCCGGGGATGATTGTTTTCCGTCAATTGTACTGAAAAAGAGATCACTCCGTTGCTGGAGAGCGGTGTCATACTGCTGATGATCCCCTCCAGCTGGTCACTACCCAACCGTACGATCACCCGGCTCCCTGCCCGTACACGGTCGGCATAATTATCCGATATCTCCCCCTCCAGTTTAAAATGGCTCAGATCGGAGATAATAGCCAGTTGTACCCCCTGCCCTACCTGTCTACCAATCTGGTTATTGATATAAGTCAGGATCGCTTTGCGCGGAGAACGGATCTGGGCATCCTCAAAAGTACGTTTCATTTCGGCCGGGGACTTCCGGAAAATATCAAATTCCAGCTCCTTCACCTTCTGCTCCGCTTCCGCCACCAGCTTCTCATTCTCATACTGCTGTTTCTGCTGCTCCAGTTCCATCTGTGCCACATTATAACTAAGCTGCGCCTCCCGCACCTTATCGGTAGTACCTGCGCCCAGGCTATCTAAGTACTGTTCATTCCGGAGCTCTACCCTCATCCGGTCCAGTTTCATCTCGGCAATATCGATCTTCATCCCCATCTCACTGAGTTGGGTCCGGGTCTTGGCCTTCCACTGTTCCAGCTGATAGGTACGCATCTCCTGCTCATCCAGTAGTTTCTTATATTCGGTCTCAGTACTTTGAAGATCCAGCCGCAGAATAGGAGTTCCCACATCCACAGAATCCCCACCCTGGCAATAGACCTCTACAATGCGGCTGTTGATGAGAGAGTTAATGATCTCCTCAAAAGCAGGCACCACCTTTCCGGAAGTACTCACACTCACCTCCAGCATTCCCTCCTCCACCTCCGAAAGCGTGATCGCCCGCTCTTCGATGGAGGCCTTCATATAGGAGACCAGCAAAAAGATAACGACTGCTATCCCCGCAAAAAGGGAGGAGAACTTAACGATCAACTTTATTTTCTTTTTCCGGATCACATCCTTAGGTATCTCTCTGCCCATACGTAGTTGCTGTTATATTTTTATCGTTTTGCCAATGGATATCCCAAACCCTGTGCCAAACAGTTAACCCATTGATTACTGGGTATATATACAAAAATACAGGTGTCCGAATACGGACACCTGTACGATCACGAACAAAAATATCTTAGCGCAGTTTCAGCCTATCGCCCACTTCAGGAATATAATCGGCCCCCTTCTTATTCATCTTATAGAAATTTTTCAGGCGGATACCATACTTCTGCGAAATAGAGTGCATCGATTCTCCCGGAGTTACTACATGCACCGTATGCTGTTTCAATGCCTTTTTATGCTTGCTTTTCAGGTAGACAATACCTCCGTTCTCCAGCGTATATCCCGAGTGGAGATCGTTATAACTGATCAGTTTCTTAGCACTGATACCCAACTCTTTGGATAACGATTTGAAAGTATCCCCGTCACGGGCTATGATATAGGCAAGGTCGTTGGCTATATATACCTGGTGCGGATTAACCTGAGCCTTCGAAGTTGATTTCCCCTTTATACGCGGGATCCCCTTCTTCCCTACCAGGTCATACTTATACAACTCATACGTTTCAATAATGATGATCAACCGGTTGGCATACGAGGGATCCGTAGCATACTCGGCTTTCTTCAATCCGCGCGCCCACCCCTTGTAGTCGGTCACATCCAGCTTAAAGAGAAAAGCATACCGGGCACCGTTTACCAGGAAGAGCGAATGGTCTACATACGAATCTTTAGGAGATTTATACGCCCGGAAACACTCTCCGCGCGCATCGTCATCGTGCCGTACACTCCTCCCCTTCCATCCGCTCCCACACTTGATGCCGAAATGGTTGTTACTCTTCTTCGCCAGTTTACTGGTACCGGCTCCACTCTCTAAAAGACCCTGTGCCAGGGTGATACTGGCAGGTATCTTATACTGTCGCATCTGCTCTACTGCAATGGGACTATACTGATCGATATAGCTCAGATAGCGCGGATTCCTGGTCTGTGCCTGTATCCCTATACAGCAGAAAAGAAACCCCACACACATAAGCCACCCTATTTTTCTCATTTTTACCCCTGTTCGTTATTAATGGTTACAAAAATCATAAAAATAATCGGGAATATCAATCTCTTTATTATCTTTGTCTATACTAAAAACAAATTTCCACGGATATGAAAGAATTCACTATCACCTCTGTAATACACTCCTGCACCCCCGAAGAGCTCTCTGCGGCCGATCAGGAATTACTGAAAGAAGCCATAGCAGCCACCGGAAGAAGCTACGCCCCCTATTCCCGTTTTTCGGTAGGAGCCGCCGCCCGATTAGGGAACGGAGTGATCATCACCGGTACCAACCAGGAGAACGCAGCTTACCCCTCCGGACTCTGTGCCGAACGAACCACCCTCTTTTATGCCAATTCGCAATATCCCGATCAGCCGGTAGAGGTACTCGCCGTAGCCGCCCGTACCGAGCAGGATTTTATCGATATACCGATCCCTCCATGCGGATCCTGCCGGCAGGTAATCCTGGAAACGGAAAAACGGTATAAAAAATCGGTTCGTATCCTTCTCTATGGTAAGAAGGAAACATATATGATGGAAGGGATCTCCTCCCTGCTTCTCCTCTCGTTCAATGCCTCAGCGGTGGAATAAAAAAGGGAGTCCCTCTTCTCCTACAAACTGATTTTTATCCTACCTTTGTAGTTTAATACAGTTAAACTGCCTTATGGAGAATGTAATAACCCAACCCCAATATTGGTTCCTGTTTTACGGGGACCAGCTTCTTCTTTGTAAAACAGGTGATACCTACACAGTTCCTTACCAGGTTGAATCCTCGGTCCATTTACCGGAAAAAGTGGTACGCCACTCCCTGAGTTACCAGGGAAAAGCAGCCATTGCCGCTGTTCTTCCCGGGTTAATAGCAGAACAGGCAAACTATGAGTTTGCCAAACTACTGGCGGCCTACGACCTGATCGATCCGGATATTCACCAGGTAGCCGGGAAAGCCTATGAACTGATCCATTGGGACAACAACACCCGTTACTGCCCTACCTGCGGAGAGAAGACCATGCCCCACACCCCCATCAGTAAATGGTGTGCCTCCTGTCAAAAAGAGTTCTATCCCACCATCGCTACCGCCATCCTGGCGCTGGTCCGCAAAGAAGACAAGATTCTGCTGGTACATGCCCACGGGTTCAGCGGAGATTTCTACAGCCTGATCGCCGGATTCTTAGAAACTGGCGAGAGTCTGGAAGAGTGCGTAGCCCGGGAGGTTCTCGAAGAGACAGGTTTACAAATAAAGAACATCCGTTACTTCGGCAGCCAGCCCTGGCTCTATCCCAGCGGCCTGATGGTCGGTTTCATAGCCGATTACGAGAGCGGGGAGATCACGCTCCAGGAAGAGGAACTTCGGGACGGCCGTTTTTATACTATAGACGAATTATCCGCTTTGCCCCATAAACTAAGCCTGGCCCGGAAAATGATCGATTGGTAGATAACAACTACTAAGGAAGATCCTTCTTCTACCCTTTTATCCTGATTTATAAAAAAGTTCTATATTTGTATGAGCTTATTGACTAGACTTTAAGTCGTAAGAGTTAAAAAAGTATAGAAACCGTTTAGCCCCACTAAGCGGTTTCGGTTTTTATATAAGTATCAGATTATTTTTACACCGGCTTTACCATAGAAGTCGCACCCATCTAAAAAGTATCTTGTATTACCGCCGGCTTTACAGCCGGTGGATTTTCAAAGGGGGATTCACAGCCGCTCTATATGCAGTTACGCATACAAGTCATGAACCCAAGGTCAGTAATAACATAATTATCACCCCTTCACCCTCTCCTTCAGAAGAGCCGGTTAATAAAAACAATCCCACAAAAACTACAAAACAAAAAAAAGCTGTCAGAGACAAATCCCCCAACAGCTTATAGCAAAAATAAAAAGCATCCTTTTCCGGATGCCTTTTACTTATATTTTAAATTCCCAGCGAAGCCATAACAGCCTTGATCTTTTCATCAGCTGCTACGTTGGCTGCATCATAATCAGCCCTGGACTTCATTTCACCCTTCACTTCAATATAAAACTTGATCTTCGGTTCCGTTCCGGAAGGACGAATGGATACTTTACTACCATCCTGCGTAAAGTATTGAAGTACATTAGAGGGTTCCGGCATATCAATATCCGTTACGTTGCCGGCAGCATCCGTCTGTTTCAACGTTTGATAATCTTTCCAGAGGATGATATCAGATCCGGCCATCTCTTTGGGAGGATTATTACGGAAGTCTACCATCATCTGTTTGATCTCGTCGGCACCGCTTCTACCTTTCTTCACTACACTGACGCCTTTCTCTTTGGAGAAGCCATACTCTACATAGATATCCTGTAGCAACTGGTAAAGGGTTTTGCCGTTGTCTTTGGCCCAGGCAGCGATCTCAGCAATGAGACAGCAGGCAGATACAGCATTTTTATCCCGTACAAAGTCTTCGGCCAGGAAACCGTAACTCTCCTCTCCACCACCGATGTATTGCTGTTTGCCTTCGCGCAGCCGGATCTCACGGGCGATCCATTTAAAGCCGGTATAGCAATCGAGCATTTCAATACCGTTCCTATCGGCAATCACCTTGATGAGTTCGGTAGAAACGATGGTTTTTACCACAAATTCATTGCCTTTAAGTTTATTGAGGGCTTTGTACTGGGTAATGATGTAATAGAGATACATTAGGCAGGTCTGGTTACCGTTGATCAGTACCCACTCCCATTTGTCGTTCTTGCACGCAATCCCTACACGGTCGGCATCCGGGTCGCTGGCCATCACCAGGTCGGCATCGGTCTCTTTTCCTTTTTTAATAGCCATGGAGAGGGCAGCCGGCTCTTCCGGGTTGGGTGAGACTACCGTGGGGAAATCACCGCTTACTACATCCTGCTCGGGTACATTGATAATATTGGTAAAGCCCCAGGAGCGGAGTGCCCGGGGGATCAGGGTCACACCTGTTCCGTGGATGGGGGTATAAACGATCTTCAGGTCTTTCTGGCGTTCAATAACGGCCGGATCGATAGAGACTGTTTTTACACATTCCAGGAATTCAGCATCCATCTCCTCGCCGATGATCTGGATGAGATCCGGGTTTCCTTCAAACTTAATGTCGCCGGCCAAGGTGATCTTATTTACTTCGTCAATAATACCGGTATCGTGCGGAGAAAGTACCTGCGCACCATCGTCCCAGTAAGCTTTATAACCGTTATACTCTTTGGGATTGTGGGAGGCGGTTGCCATGACGCCGCTCTGGCATCCTAGGTTACGGATAGCGAAAGAGACTTCGGGAGTGGGACGAAGAGCATCGAACAGATATACTTTGATACCGTTGGCCGAGAAGATATTGGCAGTGATCTCTGCAAATTTACGGCTGTTGTTGCGGCAGTCGTGGCCTACTACTACGGAGATCTGGTCCAGATCCTTGAAATTGGCGTTCAGGTAATTGGAGAGCCCTTGTGTAGCAGCTCCTACGGTATAGATGTTCATACGGTTGGTCCCGGTACCCATGATACCCCGCAAACCACCTGTACCGAATTCGAGATCCTGGTAGAAACTCTCAATCAGTTCGGTCTTATCGGGATTCTGCAACATTTTTTCTACTGCCGCACGGGTTTCCGCGTCGTAGTCAGGACCCAGCCATTTGTTAGCTTTGTCGGTCACCATTTTCAATAATTCCTGGTTTTCCATGTTCAATTGCTATTATGATTATTACTAAATTTTACATTTGGATCAGACAAATTTATAATTTTTGATTTATAATTTCTAACCCGCAGGAGGGAAAGAATCAAATAAAATAAATTGTGCGGCTTTACCTGCTCCGGATGGTTCACTCCGGTACCTTGTAGCGTGTACCGGTAGCCTTTACCAACTCTTCCAGAAACTCTTTAGGATATCCCGGACGGATCACAGAAGCAGGCTGGCCGATCTCGTTGCGTTCAAAAACACCCTCTTTCTCTCTTTTTACTACACCGTCGTTGTATTTCACGATCAGGAACTCTCCCAGTTTCTTCCAGGCATCAAAGGTGGTCTGGGCAGTCATAGCGGTATAGTTAGTCAGGAACTCCCTGGCTTTTTGGGGATCGGCCTCGTACATATGCATGGCTGCGGTCTCAATGCCGGCCTGTGCCTCTTCAAAGGTTTGTTCCAACCGTCTCTGCTCTTTTTTAAGATCGCCGATCATCAGGCTATAACGGGGATAGACCATGTTGGAGACCCAGTTGAATATCCAGAAGGCGTTGTCCCAGGAGAAGGTGATGTAGTCGGCCCCACCGGGCGCATAGCAATCGGGAACACGGTCGGTACAGCAATATACAGGGGTAAAGACACTCATATTGGCATCGTCTACCGAGAACCAGAGGACGCCACCGATGGGGTCGGGACGGTTGGCACGCATCTGGGCCACAAAGACAAAAGTAGATTGCTGGGTAGCGATGGGGCGTTCGTTGAAATAGGTCTCCTCTCCTACTTTGAAAGAGAGGGGGGAGAGGCGGTAGGGTGCCTTATAAATACCGGCTCCTATATCATTGGTTATATCCAGCGGAGTTCCTTCATAGTGGTCCCGCATGGCATCACGGATATCACATACGGATAGTTTGCGGGAGGGTTTGATATAGAGCGGCATCGGCTCGTCCGTCTGTCCGTAGATATAACTCAGGTAGGCATCCATTTCAGGATTGATCCTGCGGAAGAAACTCCACACCCGGGCTTCACAGTAACGGCGGGCCCCAAAGTCAAGGGGAGCGTAGGCCTGGGAAAAACTGAACTCTTTGTTGAGCCCGTTGAAATAGCCCATTTCACGGGCAAAGGAGATCACATCGGGAGAGTAAAGGCAGTTGGCCTTATCTTCCATATCAAAGTGATGGATACGGGCCTGGTTGGCATGGGCCGAGATGCAGTCGTCGGGAATGCGCACGGCTACCCATACGGCTCCCCGTATGCCGGGGCCCTTCCCGATCATCTCCATTACCCATACTTCATTGGGATCGGCAATGGTAAAAGATTCTCCTCCGCTGTAGTATCCATATTTCTGCACCAGGTCGGTCATGGTCTTAATAGCTTCCCGAGCAGTACGCGAGCGTTGAAGGGCGATATAGATAAGGCTTCCGTAGTCTAGGATACCGAGTGTATCGACCAGTTCGGGGCGTCCGCCGAAGGTGGTCTCTGCAATGGTAAGCTGGAATTCGTTGATGTTCCCGATCACATTGTAGGTTCTGGGGGCCTGTTCGATCTTCCCCAGGTATTTACCGGTATCCCACTCATAGACATCGAGCATACTCCCTTTGGGCCAGGTGGTAGCGGGATAGTGGTAGAGCTCCCCGAACAGGCCATAGGAATCGGCGGAATAGGAGACTAGTACCGAGCCATCGGCAGATGCATTCTTTCCTACAATCAGGTTGGTACAGGCAACGGTTCTCAATAGAGCAGCCATAATAAGGGCTGCAAAGATCAGGATTCTTTTTCTCATATCAGGATTTTTAAAATTAGAAAATTCTCTACCAGGTAAAGGTATCCGTAACCACTGTTTCATTGCCGCAGTAATCCGTTACCACAATCTCTACCGTACGCTCTTTTCCACGGGTCACACGGGCAGGATCCAGTTTGCAGATGATCCGGTTCGTCATTATTTCGAGCCCGAAGGGGGCGTACGCTCCATCGATCGTTCCTTTGTAGGAACGGATACCGGTCTCTTTATCGGTTACTTTATACTTCAACGTACCGTTCTTAAGCCAGTTCTCTTTACG
>JAJPZL010000123.1 GCA_021204375.1 Bacteroides sp. | reverse complement strand
ATATAGAGGACTATTTATAATATATTTTACTTGGAATGAACAAAATTGTATCGAAAGAACACTTCTCAGAAAAAGTTTTTAAATTTGAGATAGAGGCACCGTTGATAGCACATTCACGGAAGGCGGGACACTTTGTGATCGTTCGTGTGGGAGAAAAGGGAGAGCGTGTACCGCTCACCATAGCCGGAGCTGATATAGCCAAAGGTACTATTACCCTGGTAGTTCAGGTAGTAGGTCTCTCTTCTGCAAAGCTTTGCAAACTGAAAGCCGGAGATTACATTACCGACGTGGTAGGCCCACTGGGACAAGCCACCCACATTGAGAACTTCGGAACAGTAGTATGTGCCGGAGGAGGTGTAGGAGTTGCTCCGCTGCTCCCCATTGTACAGGCTCTGAAAGCTGCCGGGAACAGGGTGATCACCGTACTGGCCGGACGTACCAAAGAACTGATCATCCTGGAAAAAGAGATGCGGGAGAGTTCTGACGAAGTAATAATTATGACGGACGATGGTTCATACGGTAAAAAAGGATTGGTTACTGAAGGAGCAGAAGAGGTGATCCGGCGGGAAAAGGTAGATAAGTGTTTTACCATCGGTCCGGCTGTGATGATGAAGTTCGTCTCTCTGCTTACTAAAAAATATGAGATCCCTACGGAAGCCTCTTTAAATACAACTATGGTGGATGGTACCGGTATGTGCGGGGCCTGCCGTATTACCGTAGGAGGTAAAACTAAATTTGTATGTGTGGATGGTCCGGAGTTTGATGCTCATCAGGTAGACTTTGATGAGATGCTCAAACG
Organism: Bacteroides sp.; assembly: GCA_021204375.1. Classification (GTDB taxonomy): domain Bacteria; phylum Bacteroidota; class Bacteroidia; order Bacteroidales; family Bacteroidaceae; genus Bacteroides. The sequence continues at coordinate 8,735 of JAJPZL010000123.1, read as the reverse complement.
TATGGGAGCCTTCAAAGATATTGAAAGAACAGATTTTGAAAAAAAGGCAACTCAACAGGAGGAGTGCCAGGCAGAACCCAATCCGATAAAAGAGGACCGGAATGCTCCCTGGCGGGAAGAGCTCCGCAAAAAGATGAAAGCCAAAGAGCGGAGTGCCATTCCCCGGGTAGCGATGAATGAACTGGATGCCGCATACCGTGCTACCAGCCGCAAGGAAGAGGTAAACTTAGGACTAAACCGGGAGCAGGCTGTTCAGGAGGCACAGCGATGCCTGGATTGTGCCAACCCATCCTGTATGCAGGGGTGCCCAGTAGAGATCAATATTCCTAAGTTCATTAAAAATATTGAACGCGGAGAGTTCCTGGAAGCTGCTAAAACTCTGAAAGAGACCAGTGCGCTGCCTGCCGTATGTGGCCGTGTATGCCCGCAGGAAAAACAGTGTGAAGCTAAATGTATCCACGTTAAGATGGGTAAACCTGCCGTAGCCATTGGTAACCTGGAGAGATTTGCAGCCGATTATGAACGGGAAAGCGGACAGATCTCTGTTCCTGAAATTGCCGGGAAGAATGGAATTAAAATAGCGGTGATCGGTTCAGGCCCTGCGGGACTCTCTTTTGCCGGGGATATGGCTAAATTCGGATACGATGTCACTGTATTTGAAGCACTGCATGAGATCGGTGGCGTATTGAAATATGGTATTCCGGAATTCCGTCTGCCTAACCAGATCGTAGACGTAGAGATCGACAACCTGGCCCGGATGGGAGTTGAATTTGAGAAAGATTGTATTGTAGGAAAGACTGTGACCATTGAACAGTTGAAGGAGGAGGGTTACAAAGGTTTCTTTGTGGCCTCCGGTGCAGGACTTCCCAACTTTATGAATATTCCGGGAGAGAACTCGATCAACATTATGTCCTCGAATGAATACCTGACCCGTGTCAACCTGATGGATGCAGCCAGTGAGGATTCGGACACCCCGATCTTCCTGGGTAAGAGTGTAGCGGTAATCGGTGGAGGTAATACGGCGATGGACTCCGTACGTACGGCCAAACGTCTGGGTGCGGAAAGAGCGATGATCATCTACCGCCGTTCGGAAGAAGAGATGCCGGCCCGCCTGGAGGAGGTAAAACATGCCAAAGAAGAGGGGGTGGAATTCCTGACCCTTCATAACCCGATCGAATATATCGCTGATGAACAGGGACGGGTGAAACAGGTGATCCTCCAGAAGATGGCACTGGGTGAACCGGATGAATCGGGACGCCGCAGTCCGGTCGCTATCCCGGGAGCAACCGAAACCATTGATATTGACCTGGCTGTAGTGAGTGTAGGGGTATCACCCAACCCACTTGTACCCAGCTCTATTGAGGGACTGGAAGTAGGCCGCAGGGGTACCATTACGGTAAATAATACGATGGAGTCTTCCATTCCTTTTATCTATGCAGGAGGAGATATTGTACGGGGAGGAGCCACTGTGATCCTGGCAATGGGTGACGGCCGGCGTGCGGCTGCCGCCATGAACGAGCAATTTGAAAAGAGATAAGTAAATAAATACTATCCCATAGAGGTAAGAGCAGGCTATAAGTCTGCTCTTTCTTTTTAGTTCTTCATTTTACCGAAACAAAAAAAGGTGCTCTTCACCAGAACACCTTTCCTTTATAGAAGTAAAATTTATCTCTTTATTTCACCAGCTGATTGGTGGCAGGATCAGGAAAAAGAACAATGGGTTTATGTTTTTTTGCCTCTTCAAAATCCATCAATGCATAGGACATAATAATAATAATATCTCCGGGCTGTACTTTACGGGCAGCTGCTCCGTTCAGACAAATTGATCCGGAACCTCTTTCGCCTTTTATGATATACGTTTCAAAACGCTCTCCGTTGTTATTATTGACGATCGCTACTTTTTCACCCGGTAACATATTTGCCGCATCCAACAGATCTTCATCGATAGTAATACTACCAATGTAGTTAAGATTGGCTTCTGTTACACGAACACAGTGTAACTTCGATTTCAACATTTCCACCATCATAATACCGGTATTCTAATTTTTACTCTTCCTTGTACTTTATATTATCGATCAGACGTACACCCCCGCAAAAGACGGCAATGCATCCGATAATACGGGAAGCCTCTTCCCAGCTCTTTACCGGTTGCAGCGTATCGCCATCCACAATAGAGAAATACTCCAGGGTAAGTCCCGGCTGTGAAACAATGGATCTCTCTACAAAGTTCATCGTCTCCGCCACTCCGTTCGACTCTGCAAAGGTACAACTTTTAAATAAGGTGTGAGATATTTTTAATGCAATTTCACGATCTTTGGCAGAAAGTCTCTGATTACGGCTACTCATGGCGAGTCCGTCGGACTCTCTTACAATAGGACATCCTATAATATCAATGAGATAATTCAGGCGGCTTACCATAGCCCGGATCACGGCTAACTGCTGAAAATCTTTTTCACCGAAATAGGCACGGTCCGGCCGGACCCTATCAAAGAGTTTACTTACCACCTGGCAAACACCGTTAAAATGACCGGGACGATAATATCCTTCCATGACCGAGTCCAGGGGGGAGAGATCAAATACACGGGTATCCGGTTCGGGATATATCTCTTCAACGCTGGGGTTAAATACAAGATCCACTCCCAGGGGCTTTAACAACTCTAGATCTGCTTCCAGCGTCCGGGGATAGTTCTCCAGATCGTTCTTATCGTTGAACTGGGTCGGGTTTACAAATATATTGACAACGGTGACCTCATTCTCCTCCACACAACGCTTCACCAAAGCAAGATGTCCCGGGTGCAAAGCTCCCATCGTGGGTACAAAGCCGACTTTTTTTTCAGCGGATTTAGATACGGATAGCTCGCTGCGCAATTCTTCAACTGTATGAATCAACTTCATCGCTCTTTCTAAATTACGATTCCTGATTAATAAAATTTACGGCAAAATAAGCCATTATTTGGCACATATTAAAGGAATATCACAAATTAATATAAAAATATTACCATTCTATCTATCACGCTGTTATATACAAAGCTATTAATCAATAACTTAACAATTGATACGAATTTATTGACTGTTACCCGTTGCTTAAATGCACTTTTTTTTATATCATTGCAGAATGATTATGAGAATGAATGTATTATGACGAAGGCAAATAAAGTTTTATTCATCACACAGGAGATTACCCCGTATGTAGCGGAAACAGAAATGGCGAAAGTTGGAATAGAGCTGCCACAAGCCATTCAGGAGAGAGGAAGAGAGATCAGAACTTTTATACCAAAGTGGGGAACCATTAACGAAAGACGTAATCAGTTGCACGAAGTGATCCGTTTGTCGGGAATGAACCTGATCATTGATGATACGGATCATCCGCTTATTATTAAAGTTGCTTCTATACAATCTGCCCGGATGCAGGTCTATTTTATTGACAACGATGATTATTTCCAGAATCGTCTGATGACTGTAGATGAGAACGGAAAAGAGTATGAAGACAATGACAGCCGGGCAATTTTCTATGCAAGAGGCGTGCTTGAAACGGTGAAAAAACTGCGCTGGACTCCCGACATCATACATTGCCACGGCTGGATGGCCGCCCTGACTCCCTTATATATCAAAAAAGCTTATAAAGACGAACACTCTTTCCGAAATGCGAAAGTAGTCTTCTCTGTATATGAAGAGGATTTCAAGGATCAGTTCAATCCGGATTTCAAAGAGAAACTGATGCTGAAAGGAATTAATGAGGAAGACCTCACCACACTGAACGGACCGGTAGATTATACCATGCTCTCCAAACTGGCAGTAGATTATTCGGACGGAGTGATCCGGAACAGTGCCGTAGTAAAAGAGGAGATCCTGGAGTATGCTAGAAGTTCCAACAAACCTGTACTGGATTATCAGCCGGAAATTTATTTCGACGCTTGTAATGAGTTTTACGACCAGGTTTGTGGAAACGAGTGATCATCAAATTAACTACTAACTGACTTAGATTGAACAACGATGAAATAAAGCAGTGGAGTAAGCTCCTTTTTCCCATATTTACCATTCTTGCATTCGTGTGATGTGATGACAATACCGGTAACATAGGATTAGGAGTGCTGCCCGATACAGATAGAGTAACCGTACACTCAAAGACTTACCAGGCCATTTCCCAGACTATCTTAGCAGATTCGGTATACTCAAAGACCCGCAAAGCCTACCTGGGTAAATTTACAGATCCCGACTTCGGGTTTTATGAATGTGATTTTATCACTCAGTTTAACTGTGTGGATAGTTTTACCTTTAACTATTACGATCGTATTGTACCCCAGGAAGATGTAAAAAGAGTAAGCAAGATAGAGTTGACGCTGGCGTATACGAACTATTTCGGAGATCCCGATAATACTTCACGACTCAGTATCTTTGAGCTTAATGATCGCCTTGAAAATGAAAAAGAGCATTCCCGATATACAGACTTCAATGTAGAAGAGTACTACGATGCCTGGAAAGGAGCTATTGCCCGTAAATCTTACATTGTAAATACACCTGATTATACGACCACTGACTATAACGAGGTCACTATTCCTTTAAGCAATGACCTGGGAGATCATTTTCTGGAGCTTTATGAAGAAGACCGGAATAACTTTCTCAATACACAGACTTTCCTAGAACATGTATTTAACGGAGTATATGTAAAAAGTGATATCGGGGATGGGACTATTTTGTATATAGATTATATTGATATATCCCTGTATACAGATGTATACGCAGTAGATAGTCTTGGGAACTTCCCGATTGAAAGAGAAGAGGAAGGATATGCGGGAGAAGACTCGATTACTTACAATGCTTTTATCGGAATATTTAACTCTACTTATGAGATCTTCCAGACAAACCGCATACAAAACTCAGAACTGTTGAAAGAGAGGGCCGAAGAGACCTGACATACATACGTAAAATCTCCGGCAGGACTCTTTACAGAGATCATACTTCCCTACGAAGAGATGCATACGGACCTGATCAATGACAGTATCAATGCTGTGAAACTGACTCTTTCGGCCTATGCACAAAAAAAAGAATGACATGTTCACTATGGGAGCTCCGGGTAGTCTGCTTTTGATCAGAAAAAATAAGATGTACTCTTTCTTTGAGAACAATGAAATTATTGACAGGATTGAATCTTATATAGCCACCCGGAGTTCAGACGGGAAATATGCATACGCTAATCTCCTTAATCTGATCTCTTACTGCATCAGGGAAAAAGAAGAGGCACAGAAAGAGGCAGGAGATTCCTGGAACGAAGAAGAGTGGCTGAAAGAGAATCCGGATTGGGATAAGGTAGTGATCATTCCGGTCTCTACAGAGATCGACTCCAACGGCTATTACAGCAGGATCGAACACGATCTGAGCCCGGAGTATGTAAAGCTGGAAGGTGGTCCGGAAAATCCGTTAGAGATATCTGTTACATACACCCGGTTCCACGATCGGAAGAATTAGTAGAGTAAACAAACATAAAAAAGCCTAATCGATCTTCTGATCCATTAGACTTTTTTCATAGGCGGTTATTGTGTTGCTCCAGGCATTAAAACCACTCCTAATTTCTTCTTACCATCCATTTTAACGATCAGAGGCTGCTCAAACCGTACATAGCGGATGAATGTTGTCTCTTCTACAGCCGGTTGCCGGTTAAGGAATTCCTGATCATAGATGCCTTCGTTAATAAAGGCGTTAATGGTAAAATAGCCAACTCCAAAAGAGGTAAGGTTCTGGAAAAAATGGGTGCCTTGACTGGGGTCTATCCGGTACTGGGTTAATCCGGCCTCTACAATGACCCGGGCCGCAGAGATATGGGGCCACTTTACAGGGATACCCAACCAGGTATCGCTACTCCCCCAACGTCCGGGCCCTATCAGGATATAATTCTTCCCTTCATCCAGGAACTGCCGGTTGATCTTTTCAATTTCGTAGGCTATAAGTTGATTATTGGAGGCACTGTACTTATCTGTTTTTACATAGACCACATCGTGTATATGATCCATAATACCGTAGCCTAAGGAATTTTCGGATTTCAATAAGATATCCTTATCCTCAATTTGAGTAAGATCTTCATCCAGCATCTCTTTGCTATCTACGATGGGACGGATCTGTAACAGGTAAAAAGTTCCGGTCTTATCTGTTTCCGTACTCATATTGGCTGCAAATTCAATTTTAACCGGTCTCCTCATCTCCTTTTCGCCATATTCAAGTACCATCCGGAGAATGTTAGCCAGCGGAAAAACATCGTGCTGGAGAATATTGGCAAAGGTGATCAGTTTACGTCCCCCCGGATAGAGTCCGTCGTAGATAACCTGGTCATACGGATCGTAGGTAGAGGCAAGATAACGGAGCGAACCATCTGCTTCCGCCTCTTTTACATGGAGTTTCAACAGGTTAAATCCATCATCAATGGAGAAATTATGACCACTGTTCTTTAAATCGAGCGCATAGAAGCGGGTCTGGGTCTCTTTCAGGGCGATCTCCATTTCACTGGTTTGTAATACCTGATTGGGATGATACGGAGAGAAACGCAAAGTCTGCCCGCCATCTACAATATATTTACCTAATCCCAGAGCTAGATTCACAGTACCCTCTTCCGCTTTTTCATCACCAATAGGATAATAGTTGAGAGAACAGGCTACTCCACTCATGGAAGGATAATAACGTTCTCCATACTGATTCCCTACCACCTCCTGAATAATAACCGCCATCTTTTCCCGGTCAATCACATTGGAGGTAGCCTGCATATAGGCTTTGCTGTCCCGGTAATAAACGGAAGCATATACTCCCTTTATGGCATCGGAAAGCATTCGCAACATTTCGTACTTATCATCGAGGTAGGGGATCATATAGGTACTGTAGATCCCGGCAAAAGGCTGATAGTGGGAGTCTTCCAGCAAGCTGGAGGAACGGATAGCCAAAGGAGATTTCACCACATCGAAAAAAGCAAAAAAGTCATCTACCAGATGATCGGGCAGCTTTCCTTTGAGAAAATAGTTCAGTATGGAGGAGTCTTCGGCATCTGAAAGAGCGACCTGATAGAGATTATTGGTCTCCATAAATTCATCAAAGATATCCGTACAGAGTACAATGGTCTTTGGAATGGCAACCGTTGCATTGTCAAACGCTTCGAACTGGGGATAGCGTTTGATCATGGTATCAATAAAAGCCAGACCACGCGCCTTTCCTCCCAGGGAACCTTCGCCGATACGGGCAAAGTTGGAATAGCGGTCAAAGCGGTCTCTTTTAAAAATGGCCACCACTCCCCGGTTCTTCATCTTCCGGTACTTGACAATGGCCTCAAAGATGATCTCCCGGTGGGCATCCACATCCTGCAAACGATTCCAGGTGATGGGTTTCAGGAATTCGGCGATCGGGAACATGGCTCTTGAATAGAGCCAGCGGGATATATGGTTTCCCTGTATATGGTATAACAGGGATTCGGCGGGTATGGCAAAAATTACATTCTGCAACTCCTTCAGGTTCCTGACACGGGCGATCTCTTCCAGGTTCTCCGGATTCCGGAAGATAAAATCTCCGAACCCGAAAGTCTCCGAAACCACTTTACGGAGATCTACATCCATCTTTTTGGAGTTCTTATCAATAAAATTGGCTCCGTACCGGTGGGCATAGACTTTATTTTCCGATTCGGCAGACTGAATGATCAGCGGGACAAAAGGATCTTCCTTCCGTATCTTTTCACAAAGTTTGATACCGGCCAGGGAATCTTTTTTCCCCTTCCTGGGAAACCGTACATCGGTGATCACTCCGAGAATATTATTCTTATAGGTATCATATATTTCGGATGCCTCTTCGTAGGTCCTGGCCAACACTATTTTGGGCCGTCCTCTCATACGCGGCGTACGTTGGTGGGCATTGAGGGCCTCCGTACGGAACTCCTGGCTTTGGGTCAGAATAAATTTATAGAGATTGGGAAGTACGGAAGAATAAACACGGATACTATCTTCTACCAGCAGGAGCCCCTGTACCCCTACTTCTGCCGCAGCGTGCTCTAGGTTCATTTTATCCTCCATAAGCTTAATGATAGAGAGGAGCAGGTCTGTATTACCCAGCCAGCAGAAGATATATTCAAAAGCACTCAGGTCTTCTTTAGCGATACGTTGGGTAATACCATGACTGAAAGGAGTTAACACCACAATGGGAATATCCGGATAGACGGATTTGATATTTCTCCCGATATCAAAGGTATCGTTATCACCGGTACCCGGCATACAGATCACCAGGTCAAATTTTATCTCCTCCAGCATTTGCCAGGCCTCCTCCTCCGTAGATACCTGAGAAAAACGGGGAGGATACCGCAACGAAAGAGAGACATATTCATTAAAGATCTTTTCATCAATACGTCCGTCATCTTCGAGCATGAAAGCATCGTACGGATTGGCTATCAGCAGGATATTAAAGATCCGCTTTGTCATCAGATTAACAAAAGCCGTGTCCCGGGAGATAATCTGGTTGAAATCAAACTTTGTCAGCATAGGGTTGTTTTAGTAAGAAGAACAAATTTGCGAAAAATAATTGGGTTATACAATAAAAAGAGGGAACGGATATCAGGCTAACCGGAACTTTTTTTTAGCAAATAAGGTATCTTTTTATCACCATTTTATATTTATTAAACCCAACTTTCTTGCAAAACAGCAAAACTATCTGTAGTTTTACGGATAGAAAGCTAACATTTTATCATTGAATCAAAACCATTAACATTATGAATA
>JAJPZL010000358.1 GCA_021204375.1 Bacteroides sp. | reverse complement strand
CTTTTTTATATACCTTTTCGTCCTTCCAGAACGAAAAAGTATGCAAAAAGATATGATGTACTTTTTTGCAGTTATAATATGTATTTTTTTGCAGCAGGCTATGTGGCTAAATGAATATTTTTGTAGACAAAAAAGGCACTTTCCTGTAGGGGTAGATCCTACTTATCGACCCTACCTGAAGTCATATAACGAGACTATCCCAGTCAAAAGCCTGTTGTATTCAGTGTCCGGACAAGCCGAAATACCTCTGTTTTAACCTTTTATTCAGATCGTATATCTCCTGCCGGGCATCATAAAAAACTACTCTTATACCCCAGAACAAATTTGCATTAGCACGCTATTACATGATTGACGAATTACTGAGAAAACAATTGTATGTTAAATCATCTTACATGATCGAGAGATGCCGGATAGAGACAGGATTCAATGTAACCCGGCGAACCATTCAACTGGATATCTATGCGATGAAAAACGACTCTTTTCTCGGTTTTTACGCCCCGATCGATTACTATAATTCCCGGAAAGCTTACTATTATTCCGATAAAGAATATGTATTGAACCGTTTTTACCACTTTTCAGTAGAAATAGATCGACTGGAAAAGCTGATCTTATATTACCGGGATTCAATTGCACTGATCTATCTTCGTGAACTGCTGGAGATAACCGCCCGGATACGTTCCGCCGGTGAAGTCTCCCGATAGTTCCCGGAATATCAAGGCTTTTGCTGCTTCCGGTTTAATAAGAACAGAACGGGAATAATAAAAATAAAAAGTAAAAGTATGATCAGCAGGGCAACCTGATTCTCTCCTTTGAGGGAGAAGACCTGCTCTAACGAAAAATTCTCTACCATACAGAAAAAGAGCAGATAAGCCTCAATACTGCTCAGGATCAGAAAAGAGAAGAAATAGACAGATTTACGGTGGATAAAAGAGGAGAAAACCGGTGAAATACCATAACTCACCCCAATAGCAGCCCATATAAAGAGGAGAAGGAGAAGAAAAAAGAGATAGGTTTCCCACCCGTTATAGGGATAATCGGCATCAATAAGAGCCTGCAGATCGGCTCTTGTCAGTTCTTTATCATTCGTTTCCGGGAAAGTTGTCGTATAATAACGGGCCAGGTAGAACTGATTCCACATCTTAATAAAAAAGTTGGTACCCACTGCATCCTCTTTACGGAGGACCTCCATAGATTGCCGGGGCCATTCATCGCTCCTGCTGTTGACCAGTATCACACTATCCGTCATTTGGGTAAGTGTATAAAGATAATTACGGTGACGATCCTCCCTCTCCCGGTCAAAAGTTGCATACAGACGAATATCCCGTATAGATTCGAGCCTGCAACTATCAATAACCAGACTGGCCGATTTCATGAACTGGGTCATAGAATGTTTTTTTCCGGAAAGAATAATTCGGAAAATAGAAGTTAACACCCTTTATAGCCTGGTCCGGAAATTATGAACAGCCATAAAAAGCTGCTCCAGGCAGGAGGCCCGCAACGAAGAAGAGGAGAAAAAACGATCGGTCTCCCTATCTCCCCGAAAAGTAACCAGCAGATCCAGTTGCAGGGAATCCTGATAAATACCGGTAGGAAGATTGATATCCTGCGAGTGAAGATGAATCTCTTCCTCTTCCGCCTCTACCTGGTAATCTCGTACAATGTAACGCTGGCTCACCTGCGAAGGAAAATGCATCGGAAGCAGGTAATTGAGATAGAGTTGTTCTGCTGTAAGAGAATCCTGCCCTGTTTCGGCCATCTTATCCAGAAGTTGTTTAGCAAACTCATCGAACGAAAGATTAAACAGGCGGATAACCTCTTCAAGCGTAGAGATATAAAAGGTATCATAACGAACAATGGTATCGTACCGTACAATGACTTCATAATCCGGATCGTATTTATAGTAAGGCTCATAAGCCTGCCCATGCAGAGAAGAAAAATAACCAGCAATACTCCACAGGATAAAAATACTCAATAGTTGTTTCATAACCTGACAGTTAAAAAGAAGTGATGAGTTTACCCTCTTTAGACTCTTCGCGGGCAATGGCTTCGAGCAGGATCTCCCGGGTAAGGAGAGCCAGTCCGTTTCGGTGAAGTTTTACTGCACACGAACGTATCACATTTAAAATATGCCCTCCCGCTAGTTTATGGGTGGCTGCTTCCCAAAGTAGTTGCTCATCCTCCACCCACGAGCAGGGGATCATCTTTTTCCACAAACGAAAACGGAGCTCTTCATCCGGCATCGGAAAATAAAGCACCGACTGAAAGCGGCGGAAAAAGGCATTATCTATATTCCCGCGCAAATTGGTAGCCAGCACAAGAATACCGGGAAAATCTTCTATCCGTTGCAGCAGGTAAGCAACCTCCTGGTTAGCATACCAGTCGTTGGAACTATCAGAGGCAGTACGCTCGCTGAAAAGCGCATCAGCTTCATCGAAAAAGAGGATCCAGTTACGATGAGCAGTCGTATCAAACAGATTAGCCAGGTTCTTTTCGGTCTCTCCGATATATTTGGAAACCAGCGAAGAGAGATCCACCCGGTATACATCCATTCCACCCGTTTTTCCCAGCAACAGGGTAGTCAGGGTTTTTCCGGTACCGGGCGGACCGTAAAAGAGCAGGCGGTAACCGGGCTTAAGGAGGCGACCCAGTTGCCACTTTGCCAGAATAGCCTCTCCTCGACCGATCCAGTAATTTATTTCATCAACCTCCTCAGCCAGTTGGGGAGGAGGGACCAGATCCTCCCACTCCAGCGAAGTAGTGATCCAGGTAGCAGGAAAACGAACGGAATATTCCGGTTGGTAACAGACTCCGGAGAGTTGCATAGGGAGGGCTTCGGACACCCGCAATAAACCGTTTATCCAGGGTTCTGCCTCCAGGGACTCCTCTACCCATAGCAGGCGTTCTTTATAAAAACGGTGCTCTTTTCCTAACAAAGAAAAGAGATCTTTGCGGGTAACACCGGTCAACAGGGTTAACAGAAAAACAGCAGTCTGGGCAGTAGGAAGAAAAGAGGAATTACTTTTTGACAGGATTCCTCCGAACTCGGTATAAGGACGGCGCAGTACCGGGTTCTGCACATAGAACAGATCCAGCACACAGGGTTCCAAGTGAGGGACTAAGGCCAGAGTAAGCAGAAAAGCTTCTTCAAAATTCATGGAGCGGGTATCTTTCCAGAAAGGAGCATACAACTTGCCGGCACACTCCGTAAAAGAGAGCCGGTCTATAGAGAGTTCCTCTTTTTGCAGGTAGTGTAACATACCGGTATGAAGTATATCTTTAAAAGCAGACAAAACAGATTCCATAACATTCCTTTTAATGTGTATTAAACTTATCTCCACTGTACAAAAAGAGGTTTAGGCATCCATGGAAAAGAGAGGGTACGAAAACCCCAGGGTATATAGTCAATAAGCATATCGTAACTCTTTTTTTCTACCGTAAGCACCCATTTATCAACCTGCTCTTCCAGTTTACCCTCCCGCTTCAGGAAGGCTTCCCGAAGGGTCTGAGAAGAACTGTTCTTCAACTTTTTCCAATGAGCCAGCACTCCTTCCGGTAGAGATTCGACCAAAACTATCTCCTCCGGCAAAAGATCCGGTTGCGGAGGAACAGGTTCAGAGAATCCGGTACCGGTCAATAATTTGTTCAACAGGCAATCAGGCTCGTTGCAAAATTCTCCGGGATAGACCAGCCGGTGAATAGCATGGATTGCTTTTATCCGGGAAGGATGATCCCGGAAAACCCCGTTCTCTACCAATCCCAACCTTGTAAAAAGCACGGAGAGAAAAGGAGCCAGTAAAACAATCCCTGCATTGTTTATAAAAGTATAGACCGGTCCTGCGGAAGAGTGGGTATAAGCAGATAAGGAAGTAGTATCGGAAAGAAGCTTTTCGACCCGTTCTCCGTACCGGCGGAGCGATTCAGAGAGAAGAGCAGGCGCTTCCTGCTGTTTCCCGACCTGTTGTACCAATTCAGAGGTTAATAACAGAGATTTACGAAGCATTAGTTGTTCCAGTAGCTGTATCAACAGCAAAGCAGGCGTAAGTGCATAAAGTTCTTCCAGGATTTCCCGAATAAGAACAGACAGTATCTTTTTATCAGGCTTTTGTCCTGTAGAATGGAACAGATAACGGAGAGTCTGCAATACCGGTTCCAGCCGGAAGAGAGCGAGATAATTCTTCTCCTCCCATCTCCGTATATCTTTTTCGGAGAGATCAACCAACTCCTGATAGGTCCTAATAAAGCGAACTGCACGTCTGTGAAGCGAAAGCAAAACCATCTTTTGTTTTTTTCTGCCGGCATACGAAGAAGAAAGAGGAGTACAATGTGTATGGTAAAGATAGGCAAGCGCCTCTTTAAGTGCATACGGGAACAGGACATGGACGGAGACTGGATCGTGATAAAAATAGGTCAGCAGGTCAGCAAGTATAACATTGTAACGGGCTGCTATCCCGGAAAGCGTATTTTCTACAAACCATACCTCATTGAAACTCCGGGAACCTCTTTGGGTAAGTACCTGGTAAATAAAATGCCATTTAAGAGTACAGAACTCCCTACCGGCTTTACCTTGTAAAACTCCGTTCACAGTTTGCCTGTTCAACCCCTTTATATATGCATAAATTATATCTTTCGAAAGGGGAAAAAGCGTGGAGACCAGGAAATAGTGTTGCTTTTCGGAGAGTTGCCTGAGAATGCGGTAACGCCCGGAAGATTGGCAGAGAATTTTAAAAAGTTTATCCGTCTCATCGCCATATCCAATCTCTTTCCGACGGATCTTATCGATAAAAGTTTCCACAGAGAGAACCTGCTGCCTGCTCTCTTTATCCGGGTACTGAAAAAAGAGTTCCTGTTGCAATTGTAAAAAGATGGAGACCAACTCACCGGATCGTTTCTGGGAAAAAACCATATACAGACATAGGTAAGCAGGGTACGGTAGGCCAGGTTATAGTGAGCAGCCACTTCCCGGAGCACCTGTTCAACCATATATTTCCGGTTGAAAGCAACCCCTTCCTTTTCCAGTAACAGGGGAAAAAGAATCTGCCATTTGACCAACCGGAATTCTCCGCCGGCTTTTCTCCGAAGGATACCCTCCTCTTTTTGACGGGTCAATTCCCGGATGTACCTTTCACAAACGGAACTTCTCCGGGCAAAAAGAGAGCGATTATCTGCAAGATCTCCTCTTCCCGAAGAGGAAGAAGAAACCTGCGGCAACTCTCCTGCCTGCTCAAGAGTCTGCGCAACCGGACGAGTGGCTGGTGAATCTCCTCTGTAACTTCTTCTCCTTCCCGTCTCCGGTACACACATTCCAGAAAGAGGGTGGGATATAAAAAGGCCCGTTCCCACTCCTGTTCTTCGACCTCTTCCCTTAGCTGAAAAAGAAGCAGATACAGGGGAGAAGGGATACTATACCGTAAAGACAAACTATAAAGCCGGGAAGTAAAAATAAGAACCAGATCACTATAAGTAAGGTTATAATGGCCGGCTATGCGATGAATAGTAGAGCTGACAAAATGCTTCCGGTTAAAAAAGGAGTCACGATTGTGCAACAGATAAGCATAGACTATCTGCCAGAGAGAATTCCGGTAATCACCCTCCCGCATCAGGGGACGTTGTAACTCTTTATACTTAACCTGTAGCAGGCGGATATAGGAACAGATAAAAAACTTTCAGCGGGAGCCAGTAACCTGACTCCCCTTTCCAGTTGCGGATCCTCCAGGTGCCAGACCAAACGCTGCTGCAAGGCAGTATAGTGGCCGTAGGTAAAAAGAAACCGTTTCAGCTCAGCAGCATATCCGGAAAGCACAGCCAGAAAAAGAGCCGGGAAGCTGCGGTAACGGCTCTCCGTACTCCAGGGAAGAGTACCGTGTAGCAGAAAACGGCACAGAATATCCAGCAGGTTTTCAGCAGAAGAAATACCTGCTTCTCCCTGGTAAAAAGAGTTCTGCAAATAGCTTCTCAATGCCTCTTCCAGATGTTGCCGGAAAAGAGGAAAAAAAGAGTGTCAAACTCCTCCTCCGGAAGAGTCCCTGTCTCAAGCAAGAGAGTATCTATCTGAACTACCCGGGAAAAGCGATCATATTTTTGCAGTATCTCATCGGCCTCTCTCTCCAGCAAAGGTATCAAGTGAGCGTCCCACCTTCCATAGAGGTGACGGGGAAACTCTTCGTTCTCCGAAATAAGATCAACTACTATTTTTCCAATACAATTCATCGGATAGGTCCTTTTTAAGAAGGATAGAGACAGGAAAAGAGTTCATCCGCAACCTGAACTGCCTTTTCCGTGTTACTATCTGCCCGCACATACCGCCATTGATAGTAGAGTTTTTCAAAACGAAACATAGTGTCATGCCTGAGCCACCGGAAACGGATCTCCAGATGAACCGGCAAACGCTCTGCCGCTTCTTTCCGGAGGTATCCCGGCTTCCGGAGGTTTTTACTCCACCGGGGCATAACCAGAGTAAGTATATTTTTTTCTTCTTCACGGAAAAGAAGATGTTCTACCAGATAGAGTTTCCGGCTTTGTCATTTCACCTCCCGCAAAAAAACTACAAAACAGGTTAACAGTGTGTATAAGGGTCTCCTTTTCGTAAAAATGCCCGATGATAAGCCACTCCCGGGTACCCGGTATCCGGAACAGGGCAATGACCCCTTTTGTCTGACGGGAAAGGATACGATAATGGTGCAGATCGGTCCCATACAGCAGAAAACTTTCGTAAAGCAGATTATACCAGAGTAAATGAATCCGCATGGAAAGCGGGGGATACAGATCTGCAGTAAAAGGAACCTCTATTTCGGGAACAGGTTCCATCGCCTCCTGTTTTCCGGGATCTACTATCCGGACAGAAAGATGCTGCCTGTAACGAATAAAAAAAGTGAGTCGTCCAGCAACCGTAAAGAGTAGCCTGCCAACACATCAGAAATGGGAGAAGGAGATCCCGAAACTCCATCCATCGCTAAAAGAAAGCGGAAAAATCCGGAAACAGATCCGATGGTAAAAAGATCCGGTGCCCGGAAACGTTCGCAATTGAGCCGGGGAAAAGCCTCTATAAGCCGGATCCGTTCCTGATTCTGCAAAGGCAAAACAAGCTTCCGGTAATATTTCCGGGTATCCTCTCCATACATGCTATCCAGCATATCCAGAAAACGAGCTTTACGCATCTGAAAAGAGGTTTCGGTATGCAGGGTAAGGCCGGCAGCTTTTTCCGGGTCAATGATCTCATCCACAGAAGGAGCCTGCACTACTGGCAGATCATACAAAGGAGTTTTTCCGGAAAGATCCAGCAGCCTCTCCATCTGAGCTGCCTGCCGGACGGTATCAGACAGTATATGATCATAGATAAGCATATAGCCTTTCAACTGCTTTGCCGCCACTCTTTGCTCAGGGGTTACGTCCCCTGAAACTCCCCGCTCACCGACTTCGTAACAATCAGGCAGATGATGCACTACAGAGTACCAGGAATCCGGAAGAGTAGGACAGGAAGACTCCTGCGGAGAGAGGGGATGCTGAAGAAAAAAGTGATCCGGAAAGATCTTCCTGCATAGAGGGAGGGAGTTCTTCCACAAAAGAGAGAGCTGCCAGATTCTCACAAAGGTTCCGGTGCGCATGGTAAAGCCGTTCTACCTCTTCCCTGATCTGCTGCCGGTCTGCTCCCGCTACCGTTTGAAGAACAATGCGGTACAAGTGTCCCTCATCTATAGAAACGCAACATCCTGTAACAGCAACAAAGGATCTCAGGATCAGTTTTTCATAATCCGCAGGAGTAACCGGTGATACCGCAAAAAGTTCTTCAGCAGCAAGGAATCCTTTCCGGCGATAAGCCTCCGGTGTTCTCTCCCGGATACCCAGGTAACTCTCCAAAGGAAGATCCAGCAAATAAGAGAGTTCATACAGGGCATAATGAATGGTATCGGCCAGCGTAATGCCCGGATCATGCTCGTTATAATCGGTCCACACCTCTCCGCACAACTCCTGGATACGCCTGAGGGTTCGTTCCTGCAACCGATCATAAAAGTTATCATTCTTTTCTCTTGCCGTAATTCCCATCAGTTATATATTTTCCATCAACGGATTATCCCACAAACTACTTATATGGTAGTGAATAGCAATTCCATGATCATAATTAAAAAGAGTCTTGATCTGTAAACGAGCTTTTAATCCCTCTTTGATTCAACGAAGGGATAACCGATGAATGGAAAGCCCATAATAGGAACGGGTATACCGGATCCGGGATCTGGCTCCAAAACAATGTGTTGCAGTAGCTACCAGTATAGCATGTTTACCACTGTTACGGCGTCCGGCAGCCGCTACCACTTCCAATGCATAAACCCCTTCCAGCCATTCGGTCATATCGTGCCACTTTCCATCCGCCGGTACACTTCCGGAAAAGAGAGTTCACCTGCGCCCCGGGGTTTCCACCACTCCGGCAAGGGTAATCTTACTATTCCTTTCTCCCAGGATAACCGATCCATCCGGATGCAATACCAACAGGGGCGAGGAATCTGCTATGCCATACTTACTGATTTTCAACTCTCCTCCACCACCGACAGAGAACTTCCATTGAGGCCTGGCATCACCAGGCTCCCGGTATACAGATAGCACTATCCGCTTCTCTCCCAATAAGGGAGCCAGTTCCAACCCAGCCTCTGCCGATCGGGAAAAGCCATCATCCAGAATATTAAGAGTAGAATCAATGAGATTCTCAAAATCTTTTTCAGTAGGTTTCTTCCCTTTACTGAAACTTTTTTTAATGTTTGTCTATTACGTCGGGCCATGAGTATGAGCTTTCAGGAATCAATAATAAAAGTATGATCAACCTCCATCTCTCCGATCCCAAATGCGAAATTAATTTCAGTATACAGCAGATGCTCCCGGGCCGGAAAATAGAGAATATGAGGTAATGAAGGAGAAAGATGAGTACATTCCTCTCCATAAGATGAAAGAGTATAACACCCTTTACGGCCGGTAATCACAATAAAACCAAGATTACGGATGTCTTTAATGAACTCTTCTTTGAATAAGATCTCCCGGAGCCGTCCGGTAGAGAGGGATCGACCGAAACGAGGCTCTCTTCCGGGATAAAGCCACGGAGCAATATAACCATTTACGATCTCTTTTACTTTTTCTTCGGCCTTCAACCGGGGAACCCAGGAGTAAAAAGTAAATTCTCCTCTGACCAATACTTCTACCCAAAGGGGAGAGATAAACACCAGGTCCTTCACCCCGGCAGAAATACGGGAGTGCATATACTCTTTTACAGCAGTCAGCAGGGAAAAACCGGCCGGGTCAGGAATTTCCGCTATTTTATCCAGAACCACCAGGGTGATCATTCCCTGAGCTCTATGTTCTCCATCGAAATGTGGAATACATTTTACCTGGCTCACCTCCGGAAAAGCCTCCAGCACCATCCGCTCATAATCACGCAGGGTTACCGCCCTTTCCCGGTGAGTAATATATCCGGAGATACGGAGTTGAAGTTCTTCCTCTCTCTCTTTGGTACGTTGGGGGGGGGGGGGGGGGGGGGGGGGGGGGGGGGGGGGGGGGGGGGGGGGGGG
>JAJPZL010000408.1 GCA_021204375.1 Bacteroides sp. | reverse complement strand
CTATCTTTACAACCTGATCAGATGAATGAAAATGATTCTTTTAAGTGTATTCAACATGAAAATAATGAGAAAAATATCCTGGATCCTGATACTGGTAGCGCTGGTCGCCGGATGTAACAACGGGCCGGAATTTAATGTAAAGGGTGAAGTCAGTGGTGCCGAAGGAAAGACCCTTCATCTCGAAGCATCCGGACTCGAAGGTGTTGTGGCACTCGATTCCGCAAAGCTGAAAGAGAGTGGAGTATTCAGTTTTAAAAGCCCTGCCCCCCAATCTCCTGAATTTTACCGGTTGCGTATTGAGGATAAAGTGATCAATTTCTCGGTAGATTCTACCGAAACAATAGAGTTCAACGCTGCCTATAATAACTTTACGACCGGTTATGAAGTTTCCGGTTCCGAAAGTAGCCGGCAGATCAAAGAGCTGGTACTTAAACAGATCTCTCTTCAGAAAAGAGTATCCGCTTTGATCAAAGCGGCTGATTCCCGCCAGATACGTAACCAGCAGTTCGAAGATAGTCTCAGCACTCTGCTTGCTAATTACAAGGATAGTGTAAAGAGAGAATATATATTTGCCGCTCCCTATTCGGCACCCGCCTATTTTGCCCTGTTCCAGACAGTAAATAATTACTTTTTATTCGATCCGCTTAATAACAAAGAGGATGTAAAATGTTTTGCGGCAGTAGCGACTAGTTACAATAACTTTTACCCGGATGCACTTCGTACTAAGAATCTCTATAATCTGGCTCTCAAGGGTATGCGTAATACCCGTACTCCGAAAGAGACGCTGATGGAGATCCCCGAAGATATCATTCAGGAGACCAGTATTATTGATATCAGCCTGAAAGATATCAAAGGAAATACCCGGACCCTTACTTCGCTCAAAGGCAAAGTCGTGCTACTGGATTTCACGATCTATCAGAGTGCCGTATCGGCTCCTCACAACTATACGCTACACGACCTGTATGATAAATACAAAGACAAAGGACTGGAGATCTACCAGGTATCTCTTGATGCGGATGAACACTACTGGAAGACGGTCGCCGATAACCTGCCCTGGATCTGTGTAAGGGATGCTAACGGTATCTATTCTCAGTATGCTGCTCTTTATACGGTCCAGGAATTACCCACCTACTTCCTGATCAACTGTAACAATGAGCTCAGTGTACGGGGAGAAGATATTCAGGACCTTGAAAATCGCATCAAATCAATGCTTTAAAAAATTGTTCACTCAAAAAGGAGTGTAGAAACATGTTACAAAGCATCAATTTTTGTTTGTCTGGTAACGTGTAAAATACTATCTTTGCAACGATAAAGAAATAAGAGGGTTCCAACATTCGCAGATGTTGGAATTCTTTTTTGTTTTATATACCGGAATGTTTTAATAAAATTATAAATAAAGAAGGATTTAAGTATGGCTTACATGTCAGAAGAAGGTTACAAAAAGTTAGTGGAGGAGCTGCGGGTGTTGGAGACTGTTGACCGTCCGGAAATATCCAGGCAGATTGCTGAGGCCAGAGATAAAGGAGATTTATCGGAAAATGCCGAATATGATGCAGCCAAAGAGGCGCAGGGCATGCTGGAGATGAAGATCAACCAACTGAAAGTAACGATCGGGAATGCCAAGATCATTGACGAATCAAAATTGACGACCGATTCTGTGCAGATCCTTAATAAGGTAGAATTGAAGAATCTGAAGAGCGGAGCCAAAATGACCTATACGATCGTATCGGAGAGTGAGGCTAACCTGAAAGAGGGTAAAATATCTGTAAGTACTCCCATTGCCCAGGGTATCCTGAGTAAAAAAGTGGGTGATGTGGTAGAGATCACCGTTCCTCAGGGAAAGGTAAATCTGGAGATTGTCAATATCTCCCTTTAAATCCCGATAGCGTATGACTATTTTCAGCCGAATCATTGCCGGAGAGATTCCCAGTTATAAGATAGCTGAGAATGATAAGTTCTATGCATTCCTGGATATCAATCCTTTAGTAAAAGGACATACCCTGGTCATTCCGAAGCAGGAGACCGATTATCTGTTCGACCTGGATGACCGGCTTCTGGCAGAGATGATCGTTTTTACCAAAGGAGTAGCACAGGCTATCGAAGAGGCCATATCCTGTAAACGGATCGGATTGACGGTAATAGGGCTGGAAGTTCCTCATGCCCATATCCACCTCATTCCTATTAATAACGAAGGAGATATGCTTTTCTCCAATCCGAAATTAAAACTAAGCAATGAAGAGTTTACGGAAATAGCCCAAAAGATAAATAGTTTCTGGATTGCTAAAAATAGATAAAATAGTAGATTGTTGAGAAAGTAAGGAGTTGGCCGCAGGGTTAACTCCTTTTTTTCATGCTCTTCACTGCCTTTTTCTATATGGCTCACTGTTTCTTTGTACGCCACTCTCTATTTTTTAAAAACAGTAATAGATAAGCCATAATTTCATGCTGGTGGCACAATTGTGCCATAATATTGGCACACTTATGCCATCGTTATGGAATTATTGTGCCATCAAGATGGCACAGCTGGAGAATGGTATGTGACTCTTTACACCTAACCGGGATAACAATTTAACCATCCAACAAAACCGGCTAACTCTTAGGAAGCAGGAGCCAGCCAGTAACCAGTTAAAATGTTCTTTGATCTCGTTAGAATCCCCAGTAAGCATCTTTGTTCTCTGTTGAATCTACCTGTCGCTCTTTTTCACCGGTAAAATTCCACTCGATTTTATCTGTATAGGTTTCTCCCTGGTGGATGATGGTAGCTTCAATTGTATTTATACACTGTTTTAGGGTTACATCCGGAAAAATATAATGCACTTCGGTATATCCCGGTTCTATTTTCTCTATCTTTTCTCCGTTTAATAGTATGGTAGGCGTTCCGATATTGGAGTAAACGGTGATGGATGTCTGTTGTTTTTCCTGATCGTTATTTCTTCTTTCGGTAATATAGAGAACAAGATCGGTGCTCCAGTTCGCTTTGTACCAGAAGTAGGAGTCTTTTTTCACTTTCCGATCAATGGTCACTAATCCTTTCATATTGCGTGCCGGTACACCTCCCCGTTCCCACATGGGAACGGCAAAGTCAAAGGTATTCCACAGGTAAGAGGCTATAATATAGGGATATTCCCGGATCACGCTCCACTAGTATTCGTGGGTTTTGATCTGGAAAGTTTCCGGGTAGAAGGGCTGGGTCCAGTTGAGTGCATCTCCCAGGTTTTCGGTCTGGTGGTGAATGTTGGCATCTGCTCCATACTCTGTCAGCATGAACATTTGCTGCGGATAGGTTTTTTCCAACTCTTCGATCTAGGGTTTGATATCCTGTATCTTCTTTTCGTACCAGCCAAAGTAGCGATTCATTCCCTGGATATCTGCCTGAAGGTTGACCGGGTGTTCCAGATGGCCGTATCCGTTCACTGCTACTGTGTATCGACCGGGATCTTCGGTTTTTGCCAGGTCGTGCAGGGCCTGAGTCAGTTCTGTGGTATACTGGTGCGGGTGGTATACTTCGTTGTGTAGTCCCCATACATAGATGGAAGGGTGGTTAAAGCTTTGCCGGATCATCTCCCGGAGTTGTGCCTGTGCGTTTTCGGCCTCCTGTCCGGTCACCCGGTTGATAAAGGGGATCTCGGCCCAGATAATAAGGCCCAGGGTATCACACCGGGAGTAGAGGTAGTCAGATTGCTGGTAATGGGCGAAGCGTACGGTGGTAGCGCCGATATCCATCATAGTTTCCAGGTCTGCATCGTGATACTCGTTTTTCAGGGCGCTTCCTATTTCCCACCAATCCTGGTGGCGGGTTACTCCGTACATGGGGTATTTTTTCCGTTGAGGTAGAAACCTTTGCCGGCTATGATCTCGTAGTGACGGATACCCAGCGGCTGGTCTATCCGGTCAATCTCTTTGCCCTCTTCAAGGATGCGGGTGGTGATACGATAGAGATAGGGATCTTGCCTGCCCTGCCACAACCGGGGATGCTTCAGGGTAAAGCGGGTGGTATAACTACGCAGGCCACCGGGTATGATCTGAACCGGTTCTGTACGGGAGAGTACCTTTTTATCCTCCATAGTATAAATGGTGTTCTCTATGGTTACTGGTTTGGGGTGAAGGGTACCGTTACTGAGTTTAATCTTTACTGTGATCTCAGCTTTCTGTTTCGATACATTTTCCTGCGAGATGTAAACACCGGGCGAGGCATGATCGGTTACGACAATATTCACCGGATCGGTGATGATCAGCCAAACGGGGCGGTAAATTCCTCCGTAAACTCCGAAAAGGCTGTGGTTAACGGGGATCACATCGGGACGGGCCTTGTTATCGGCTTTTACGAGGATCTCATTCTCCTGTCCGGGGCAGAGTTCCCTGCCGATCTCACAGGCAAAGGCTGAGTATCCTCCTTTGTGACTTGTGACTAAAGTGCCGTTGATGTAGACTTCGGTACAGGCTCCTACTCCTTCGAAACGGAGAAAGACCCGTTTTTCTTTCATGGTTTCGGGAAAGAAGTAACTTTTACGGTAATAGGCTTCTCCTTCGTAAAAGGAGTTTACCCGGAGTTGCATATCTTTGGCATTCCAGGTGTGAGGTAGATCTACGGTTTCCCAGGGACTGTTCCTTTTTTGAGCATTGAGATAACTATCGGCGGGGAAAGGGCCTTTTTTAAATTCCCACTTTTCATTGAAAGGAATGACCTCTCTGGCAGAGAAAAGTACGGCTGTAAAAGTCAGTACGGAAAGAAGGTACAAACGTCTCTTTATCATAAAAATAGAGTTTAAGGTGAATAATAACTGTTCGTGTCCGGATACAAAATTACGATTTTTCTCTCTTTCCGGACCAAAGTTTGCCGGTAATCTGAGCGAATTGTCTATTTTTAGCTTTTTTACGAAGCTGGGACTCTGGTAACCCGCCAAAACATTGTATTTTTGCCAAAACTATCTTATCATGAGAAAGAGATTCGGATTCCTGTATTGTGCCCTGGGTGTATGCTTCCCGGCCTATCTTGCAGCGCAACAACCTTCTGATATTTTACCGGCCGATCACCTTTTCCGGAAAGGGAAAGAGTTATTCGAAGAGCGGAGTTATTCGGCTGCCCGTTACCAGTTACGCGAATATCTGCGCCTTGAAAAGGAGGAAGAAGCGGTTCAGGAAGCAGAGTATATGCTTGCCTGCCTGTCGTATGAACTGGATCGTATCAACAGTGTGGAAGTACTGGAGAATTTCCTGGGCAGGTATCCGAACACCCCTCACCGAAATCGCATCCAGGCATTGATGGCTTCGGTGTACTACTTCGATGAAGAGTACGATAAAGCGATTGAACTATTCCAGGCTTCTCAGCTCTGGAATCTGCCGGATGGGGAGCGGGATGAGATGACTTTCCGCATGGCGGTATCCTATATGGAGACCGGTAACCTGACGGAAGCGGTCGCCTGGTTTGAAACTCTTCAGCACGTCGGAAAGGGATATAGTCAGGATGCCACTTATTATCTTTCGTATGTAAAGTATGCACAGAGACGGTATGATGATGCCTTACCGGGTTTCCTGAGCCTGCAATCGGATAAGAAATACGGGGCAGTAGTACCTTATTATATAGCGGATATTTATCTGGCTAAACGTCACTATGATAAAGCAGAGATCGTGGTAGAGGGGTATCTTACCTCCTGGCCGGATAATGAGTACCGGGCAGAGATTCATCGGATCCTGGGAGAGGCTGCTTACTATATGCAGAAGTATCCGAGAGCGGTCTCTGAACTGGAGAGTTATATGCAACTGGAAGCCCGGCCCAAACGGGAGGCTTTGTATGCGCTGGGAATGGCTTATTACGAAACGGGAGCCTACTCGAAAGCGGCTACAGCCTTAGGGGCTGCTGCTACGGGCAAGGATGCTGTTACCCAGAGTGCCTATTATCATCTGGGGCTCTCATATCTCCGGCTGGCCGATAAGAATAAGGCCCGTATGGCTTTCCAGCAGGCGGCCGCTATGGATCAGGACCCTGTTGTCAAAGAGGAGGCTGCTTATAACTATGCTTTATCTATTTATGAAACCTCTTATTCGGCATTTGACGAATCGGTTACGGTCTTTGAACGTTTCCTGAATGATTTTCCCGGGTCGGTTCATGCCGAACAGATCAGCAATTATCTGGTAGAGGTCTATATGAGTACCAAAAGTTATGAGGCTGCCTTGCGGTCAATTGCCAAGATCAGCAATCCGGGTCCTCGTATCCTGGAAGCCAAACAGAAGCTTCTTTTTAAGACCGGTACCCAAGCCTTTACCAACGCTGCTTACCAGGCTGCCGTTGATCACTTTGATCAATCCCTGGCTTTGGGGCAGTACAACAGGCAGGTAAAGGCGGATACTTATTACTGGCGGGCAGAGGCATTCTACCGGTTGGGGAATATGACGAATGCTTCCCGTGATTTTAATACATACCTCCGGGAGACGCCTGATAAAAGTAGTGAAACATTTGCCATGGCTTATTACAACCTGGGCTATATTGCTTTTAACGGTAAGAATTACAGTCAGGCTCTTAACTGGTTCTCCCGTTACCTAAGCCTGGAAAAACGGTCGGGGGTTCCGATGGTAGCGGATGCTTATAACCGAATGGGCGATTGCGGGTTCCACTCCCGTCATTTTGCGGAGGCTACTGAATATTATACGAAGGCGGAGCAGGCCTCTTCAGGAGCCGGGGATTATGCGCTTTACCAGTTGGGATTGATCGCCGGGTTGCAAAAAGATTATACCGGTAAGATCAGCCGGCTGGACAGGTTGGTTTCTACCTATCCTCAATCTCCTTATGTGCCACAGGCACTCTATGAAAAGGGCCGGTCGTATGTGCTTTTGCAGAATAATAACCAGGCTATTGCTGTATTCCAGACCATTATGCGTGATTATCCCGATAGTCCGCTTAGTCGCAAGAGTGGGAATGAGATCGGTCTCCTCTATTACCAGGGTGGACAGTACGAACAGGCTATTGAGACGTATAAGCAGGTGATACAAAAATATCCGGGTAGTGAAGAAGCGCGCCTGGCTTTGCTGGATATTAAATCGATCTATGTGGATCTGAACCGGGTAGATGAATTTATTGCGCTTACCTCTTCGTTGCCGGGTACTATTCATTTTGATGTGAACGAGCAGGATGCTCTTACCTATTCGGCAGCAGAGAGAGTCTATATGAATAGTAATATTGCGGAAGCTGAAAGAAGCTTCCTGCGTTACCTGCAATCTTATCCGCAGGGGGCTTTTACACCGAATGCGCATTACTACCTGAGCCTGATCTATCATAACGGGAACAAACCGCAGGAAGCACTTCATCACGCAAGACTTTTGCAGGAGTATCCGGATAATAAGTTTTCAGAAGAGGGACTTGTGATTTATGCAGAGTTACTGTTCCGGGCGAAAGATTACGCAGGAGCGTTGGCTGCTTATAAACGACTCAATGAAAAAGCTTCGTCGTCTGGCCGGCGTGTATTAGCACAGACCGGTGTGTTGCGGAGTGCCTGGTTGCTGAAAGATCATGCTGAAACGATCCATGCTGCTACGGAATTGCTGGGTACTCCGAATCTTACGCCGGAGATACAGGCAGAGGCGGGATACTACCGGGCTAAAGCCTATCTGGCAGAGAAGGCGGACCGTTCGGCTGTAGCGGATCTGACGGAACTTTCAAAGGATACTCGTACCTTGTATGGAGCCGAAGCCAGGTATCTGCTGGCTGATATCCTTTTCAGAGAAGGCAATTATGCAGCGGCTGAAAAAGAGTTGCTGGATTATATGGATAAGAGTACTCCCTATGCTTACTGGCTGGCCCGCAGTTTTGTACTGCTGGCAGATGTCTATATGGCTACGGGTAAACCGGTGGATGCCAGACAATACTTGTTGAGTTTGCAGCAGAACTACCAGGCGAATGATGATATTGCGGGGATGATCGAAACCCGTTTAAGAGTATTAAATAACGATTAAACTATGAAACCGATGAACAGATTTTCCTATATGCGCCCTCTATTTTCCTGTTTTTGTTTGCTGACTCTCTCTGTCTCTGCACAGGAAGTGCTTCCGGATAGTACTTTAATACGTACCGTAGTGGTAGAACAGGAGTATAATCCGGAAATTATGGATGCGTCCAAGATCCATATACTTCCGCAGATGCAGGAACCGGCTTTGGATAAAAGTGAGGTTGTATATACGACTTCTTCTTCTCCCCTGATCGCAGCCGGAGCGGGTGAGGTAATACGACCTTTTACTATGATGGAGCAACGGCAGAAAGTCAAACCCGGTTACCTGAGATTAGGATATGGCAGCCACGGCAATGTGGATGCAATTGGTAATTACCTTTTTACCCTTTCCGAACGGGATGAGCTGAACTTTTTTATCGGGCTGGAAGGAGTGAACGACAAGGTAGATCTTCCGGATTATTTGTCGTATAGTGTGGATGACTGGAAATTGCGCTATTACCGCACCCGGTGGGGGTTGGATTATGCTCATACTTACAGGCAGGCCATACTGGATGTAACCGGTCAGTTCGGGGTTGATAACTTTGGTTATATGATCCATGATTCCCAGAGCAATGACCCTCTTTACAGTCTAAGTAGCCAGAACCATAATTATGGCGATCTGCATGTAGGAGTACGCTCTACGGATGCCGACCGCTGTATCTGGTACGATGCTGAGATAAATTTCCTCTTTTTTGATAAGAAACATAATCTGGCTCAGGAAGATAATCGGGAAATGGTCGTTCGCAGCCGGGCGGATGTTTCCGGTTCTCTGTATGATGAGCAGAAGAGAGTAGGGGCCGAGTTGGTGATGAATAATTATTTTTACTCTTATCCGGGTTTGCAGGACTATACGGCGGTTACGCTGACTCCCTATTTTGAATATCGTACGGAATCGTTTTTCTTCCGGGGAGGAGCGCATATCGATTTTGCCACAGGAGACCGGAAGAATTTTCAGGTGGCTCCAGATGTGAAGATACGGTACAACTTTTCCGATTCTTATCTGCTTTACCTGAATGTAGTGGGTGGTAAACAATCGAATGATTACCGCACTGTTCAGCAGGTCAATCCTTATCTGTTACCGGAAGCCCGTGCGTTGGATTCTTATAAGCAGCTGGAAGCGCTGGCAGGCTTTAAGGCCTCTCCGGTGGAAGGATTGTGGTTTGATCTTTTCGGAGGATATGATCTGATAACAGATGATCTGTTAATGGATCCCCGTTTCTTTATGGATAAGGCGACGCCCTGCTTTATTCCGGTGGCTAAAAATATCAAACATTATATAGTGGGAGCTTCTGTGAAGTATAGTTACCGCGATATTATTGACCTGGGAGTAAAGGTGACCAAATATGGCTGGAACTATGATAAAGAGGAGGATGGTTATTACTATATGATGAAACCTGATACAAAATTTGATATTAATTTCCAGGTGAAACCGGTTGCTGACCTGAAAGTATATGCTTTTTATAAGTTGATAAACTGGAATAAGGCAGAAGTTTTCACGGGACGTGCCTCCTCCATGGAGAAGATGAATACAGTCGGTAACCTGGGTATAGGAGCTGATTACGGGATCTGGAAAGATCTCTCTCTTTTCCTGAAACTGGACAACCTGCTTAATAAACAGTATGAATATTATTATGGGTATAGTAGTCAGGGGC
>JAJPZL010000025.1 GCA_021204375.1 Bacteroides sp. | reverse complement strand
CTATATGTATAGTTTATTTTTATTGCAAAACAGGGTATTTAACTATTGAGTAAAATTACAAAATGAAGAACAAGATCTATGAAATTCTTATTGATACACTCCGCAAAAAAATACCGAACAAAAAAGAGTTGATAAGTACATTAGTAGGGATATTGTGTATTGAAAAAGAGGCAGTCTATCGCAGGCTTCGTGGGGATATACAATTTTCTTTTGAGGAAATTATAAAGCTCACCCAGACATTTAATATCTCGCTTGATAATATGATAAGTCTTGGAATAGCGTATGAGAAACTCTATCCTGCCCGGATCGCAGATATTGATTTTTTAAATCCCGGCGAACTTGATTATGCCAATTTGACCGATTTTATCCAGCATCTGAGGCGCATCCGCCATTCTCTCGTTTCCGAAATAGGGATCATTACCAACTCGTTGCCCCAGCTATTGTATGTTAACTATGACTCTATTTTCCGGTTTTTTCTGCTCAGGAACCTGTACCGGTCGGGGATCGTGGCGAAAAATCAGCGGTATGCCGATCTCGAAATTGATCCGGGTATGATCACTTATAACCGGAAGTATCAGGAATGCCTGAAATATAGCCGGCATACTTCTGTTATCTGGGACCGGCGGATGTTCCGGTTCCTGGTGGATGATATTAACTATTTTCTTAGTATTCGCCTTATTACTCCCCAGGAGGTGAAGGTATTGCGTGACGATTTGCTCCGTTTTATTGAAGAAACAGAGAAACTGGCTGCCAGAGGATATTTTCGTACCCCCGAGTGTAAGGTTGAGTTCTATGTCTCGGGGCTGGTGGTGCGGGCTAACCAGGCTTATATAAAGATCGAAGAGGATTTTGTGCTCTCCCTGATGGAATGGTTCTCTTTAATTGACACCTCTACCCAGGATATACATATCTATAACCGTATGAAAACCCTTTTTAACTCCATGAAACGGAGTTCTGTACTTATTTCTGAAAGTAGTGAAACGCAGCGGATCCTCTTTTTCCGCCAACAACGGGAAATTGTACAACAGCTGAGCGAAAAACTCTGATCTTTTTCTATCAGATCTGGTAAAACAGAGAGATTCGGAAAAAAGAGGAAAATTATTTCTTTTTCCAGACGTTCCTCATTCTGAAATTGTTCTATATTTGCAGGTATACAACAAAAGGAACGGGTGATGAAATGGCTGTACGGACTTATTAGCGATTATTCGGGATTGCAGGCAGTGATCCTGTTATCGCTTATCTGTGCTACGGGCCTGGGCCTGGGGAAACTCAAGATCCGGGGAATGGCTCTGGGTACCTCCTTTGTCTTTTTTATAGGGATCGTAGCAGGGGCCTTCGGTCTTTTCATTGACCGGCAGATGCTTAATTATGTGGAGTGCTTCGGCCTGGTACTGTTTGTATATGCCCTGGGACTTCAGGTAGGTCCCGGTTTTTTCAGCTCTTTCCGCAAAGGAGGAGTACCCCTCAATATGCTCGCTATGGGAGTCATCGTCCTGGGTACTCTTTTTACCATCCTCGGTGCCAGGGTGGCAGGAAGTTCTCTGCCCGATATGATCGGGGTACTCTGTGGAGCAACGACCAATACACCGGCTCTGGGAGCAGCGCAGCAGACACTCAAACAGCTGGGGATTCCGGCTATTACACCGGCTCTTGCCTGTGCCGTAGCCTATCCTATGGGAATTATAGGGGTGATACTGGCTGTGATGTTGCTACGTAAACTTTTTGTCAGCGAAGAGGAGTTAAAAAAGTGCGGGCAGGAGGATAATTACAATACATTTGTGGCAGGATTCCGGGTAACCAATCCTGTTATTTTTAATAAAACGATCGGGGAGATCCCTGGTAAAAATATGCCCCGGTTTATTATTTCCCGGTTGTGGAGAGCGGGAGATGTCTCCATTCCCACTTCTGATATCGTTCTCAAAGAGGGAGACCGTATCCTGGTCGTTACCTCCCGCAGGTCAGTGCCCGTATTGACCACTCTTTTCGGAGAGGCGGATGAAACAGACTGGAACAGCCGGAAGATAGACTGGAACTCCATTGATGCCCATCTGGTCTCCAGAAGAGTGGTGATCACCCGTCCGGAGATAAACGGGAAGAAACTGGGGGCTCTGCGGTTACGTAATGAGTACGGGGTCAATGTCAGCCGGGTGTACCGCTCCGGTATTCAGTTACTTGCCACTTCCGATTTCCGGCTCCAGTACGGCGACCGGCTGACAGTGATCGGAGAAGCTGCCGCCATTGACAGGGTGGGAGAGTTTATGGGAAATACGGTGAAAAATTTGAATGAGCCCAATCTCATTGCTATCTTTACCGGGATAGTACTCGGGCTTGTAGTGGGCTCTGTCCCGTTGTTTATTCCCGGAATAACCACTCCTGTTAAGTTAGGGCTGGCAGGAGGGCCTATTATCGTGGAAATACTGATGGGAGCTTTTGGTCCCGGTATCCACATGATAACCTATACTACTATCAGTGCCAACCTTATGCTCAGATCCCTGGGGATCTCTCTCTATCTGGCCTGCCTCGGACTGGATGCGGGAGCCAACTTCCTGGAAACCATCTTTCGTCCCGAAGGACTGGTCTGGATAGGAAGCGGTGCCCTTATTACTATAGTTCCCATCTTCCTGATGGGGATGATAGGCCTTAAAGTGGTGAGATTGGATTTCGGGACAGTTTCGGGCATGATGTGCGGCAGTATGTCAAACCCGATGGCCCTTAATTATGTGAACGACATCATTCCGGGGGATATTCCCTCACTCTCATACGCTACCGTTTATCCGCTCAGTATGTTCCTGCGGGTGATCATAGCGCAGGTAACGTTGATGTTTTTCTTATAAATCAAAATAACTACTATGGATATACAGAGACAATTAGCCGAAGAAGAGATTACCAACGATCTCAGATACCTGCAACTCCTTTCTAGAAGCTTTCCTGCTATTGCCGACGCCACTACGGAGATCATCAACCTGGAGGCTATCCTGAACCTTCCCAAAGGTACCGAACATTTTCTTACCGATATTCACGGTGAGTATGAAGCCTTTCAGCATGTACTGAAGAACGGGTCGGGTGCGGTTAAACGGAAGGTGAACGAAATATTCGGCAATACTATTCGTGAAAGCGAAAAGAAGGATATCTGTACCCTTATCTATTATCCCGAACAGAAACTCGAACTCGTTAAAGCGACGGAAACCGATCTGGACGATTGGTATTTGATCACGCTGCATCAGTTAGTCAAAGTATGCCAGAATGTGTCTTCCAAATATACCCGCTCCAAAGTGCGGCGTTCCCTGCCAAAAGAGTTCTCCTACATTATCCAGGAGTTACTCCACGAGTCTTCCATGGAGCCCGATAAACATGCTTATATCAATGTAATTGTCAGCACTATTATCTCTACCAAACGGGCAGACGATTTCATTATTGCCATGTGTAACCTTATTCAGCGGCTTACGATTGATTCGCTCCACGTAGTAGGAGATATCTATGACCGTGGCCCGGGGGCCCATATCATTATGGATATTCTGTGTGGTTATCATAATTTCGATATCCAGTGGGGAAACCATGATATCCTCTGGATGGGAGCCGCTTCGGGTAATCGTAGTTCCATAGCCAATGTGATCCGGATGTCACTTCGTTACAACAATCTGGGTACATTAGAAGATGGATACGGTATCAACCTGCTGCCACTGGCTACCTTTGCTATGGATACCTATACAGATGACCCTTGTACGCTCTTTATGCCTAAAATGAGCGAGGAGAAAAATGTAAAGAAACGCACCCTGCAACTCCTTGCCCAGATGCACAAGGCCATTACCATTATCCAGTTCAAACTCGAGGCTCAGATCATTGACCGGCGACCCGATTTTGAGATGCAGGACCGCAAGCTGCTTCACCTCATTGACTTTGAAAAAGGAACAGTTACACTGGATGGAAAAGAGTATATCCTGCGTGATACATTTTTCCCCACCATTGATCCTGCAGATCCCTACAAACTCACCGAAGAGGAGTGGGATCTTATCAATAAAATACGTAAATCCTTTATAAATAGTGAGAAACTGAAAAAACATATGCGTTGCCTCTTTACCAACGGGGCTATGTACGCTGTCTGCAATTCCAACCTCCTGTTTCACGCCTCTGTTCCGCTTAATGCGGACGGTACCCTGAAAGAGGTAGAGATCATGGGAAAAACCTATAAAGGAAAAACGCTTCTTGACAAAGTGGACCAGCTTATCCGTACTGCCTATTTTGAAGAAGAAGAGAGTGAAGAAAAACTCTTTGCCAGGGACTATATGTGGTACCTGTGGTGCGGAAAGAATGCCCCTTCTTACGATAAGGAACGGATGGTCACTTTCGAACGTTACTTCATTGCCGATAAAAGCCTCCATAAAGAGCCCAAAGGGTGTTATTACGGCCTCCGTAATGAATCCCGTATTTGTGATATGCTGCTGGATGAATTTGAAGTACCCGGAGAACACCGCCATATTATCAACGGGCATGTACCTGTAAAGACCATAAAAGGAGAGAGCCCTATGAAAGCCGATGGAAAACTGTTGGTGATAGACGGTGGATTCTCCAAAGCCTATCAGTCGGAGACCGGTATAGCAGGTTATACGCTTATTTACCACTCCCACGGTCTCGAACTGGTTCAGCATGAACCCTTCGAATCTACACAGAAAGCTATTGAAGAGGGGCAGGATATTAAATCCACCACCTTTGTTATTGAGTTCAACTCACAACGCCGTATGGTGAAGGATACCGATAAAGGAGTCAAACTGAAAACACAGATACGTGATCTTAAAGAGTTGCTGGTAGCCTACCGCAATGGCTTTATCAAACAGAATGTCTGGAAACTAAGAGAATAATATATTTACCGGAAAAGAGATGCTGAAAATAATACATACTGCCGACTGGCACCTGGGACAAAACTTCTTCGGATACGACCGTACCGATGAACACCGTCATTTCCTCTCCTGGCTCCTGGAAATCATTCGCCGGGAGGAGGTGGATGCCTGCTTCATAGCAGGCGACCTGTTCGACGTTTCCAATCCTTCGGCCATATCTCAGCGTCTGTTTTACCAGTTCGTGCGTGAGGTCGTTACTGACAGTCCTGCTACCCGGATCATTATCATTGCCGGCAACCATGATCCCGGAGCTCGCCTGGAGGCTCCGTTACCTTTGCTGGAGGTACTCAATACCGATGTAAAGGGAGTTATCTATAAACATGCCGGCATGATTGATCCCGACCAGTTTATTGTTCCTCTTACTAACAGGCAGGGAGAGACGGAGGCCTGGTGCCTGGCTGTACCTTTTATCCGGCAGGGAGATTATCCTGCTGTCAGGACTGAAGGCAACAGTTATACCGAAGGGGTCAGGCAACTCTTTGCCGATCTTTGTCAGCGGGTCGAAGAGCGGAGAACCCCGCAGCAGGCCGTAGTGATAATGGCTCATCTCTATACGGCCGGAGCCGAAATATCCGAGACTGACCACAGCGAACGGGTAATTATCGGCGGGCTTGAATCCGTATCCCCTGAAAGTTTTCTGTTCGGTATCGCCTATACGGCTCTGGGGCATATCCATAAACCCCAGCGGGTGGCCGGACAAGACCACATCCGTTATGCCGGAAGCCCGCTACCCATGTCGTTTGCCGAAAAGAACTATAAACACGGAGTTAATCTTATTACTCTCTCCGGGAATAAGTTGCTCTCCTTAGAGCGTATTCCCTATACCCCCCTGTGTAGACTGCTCTCCCTGCCGGAACATCCGGCACCGCCCGAAAAGGTATATGCTATCCTTGAAAAGGAGTTGGAGGACCGTGGTGAGCATGAAGAGGTAGGATGCCCTCCCTATCTGGAGATCAAAGTACTGCTGACCGAGCCCGAACCCATGCTACGCCAGCATATCGAAGAGATACTCTCCCGCAAAAAAGTACGCCTGGGCCGTATCATCTCCTCCTACAAAGAAAAAGAGGAAGCCCCCGGTATGCAGGAATATTCCATTTCCGGTTTACAGGATCTTTCTCCCCTGCATATTGCAGGGCAGATCTTCCATAACAAGTATGGGGAGACCATGCCCGACGAGCTGAAAATATTGTTTGAAGAAGTATATTCCGGAATCGACCTGAACGACACCCAACTATGAAAATATTAGCCATTCGCCTGAAGAACCTGGCCTCTATCGAAGGTAATTTTGAGATCGATTTTACCCGCGAACCTCTTTGTTCGGCCGGTATATTTGCCATAACCGGGCCTACCGGAGCCGGTAAATCCACTATCCTCGATGCCCTCTGCCTGGCCCTGTACGATAAAACACCTCGTTTTGCCGCCACTACCGAAGGAACTGTTGTCAATGATGCAGGCACGAATACGGTGCGCCAGACCGATGTTAAGAACATTCTGCGCCGTGGTACGGGCGAAGGTTTTGCCGAAGTACGCTTCGAAGCTGTAGACGGCTATTGTTATCTCTCCCGCTGGTATGTATACCGCTCCCGCCGCCGGGCTGACGGTTCCCTGCAACCGCAGACTATCCGGGTTATCAATCAGGATACCGACCAGGAACTTCAGGGTACCAAAAGCGAGATACTGGCACGTCTTACCCAGCTTACGGGTCTTACGTATGATCAGTTTACCCGTACCGTATTGCTGGCTCAGAATGACTTCTCTACCTTTCTTAAATCCAATGAAAAGTCAAAGGCAGAACTACTGGAAAAACTTACCGGTACCGATATCTACTCCCGTATTTCCAAAGAGGTATACGGCCGGTATAAAGAGGCTACTGAAAACTATGCACGGATCAGTGAAAAACTCAAAGGGATTAAAATACTATCTGAGGAAGAGATCGTGAAGTTCCGTAATGGACAGCTTCTGCTACACCGTTCCAGGCAGGAGGCCACCGCCCTGCTGGCTGCCATCGGAGAAAAACAGCGCTGGTACCGGGAAAAAGGGGTCTTCGAGCAAGAACTTAAAAAGGCAGAAAATGCCTGCCAGGTGTTGGAAAATAAGATCAGCGAAGCACAACCCCGGTTTATTTTACTTCAACGGATCGAACAGACAGAACCCGTACGCTCCTTAGTCGAGAGTGTTCGTAATTATGCGCGTACCTGTAACCTGCAACAAGAACAAACAGCCAAGCTAACTGGAGATTATCAATTGCTTACACTGAAACTTCAGGAGAGTAAAACTCTTTTTGAAAAGAGTGGGGAGGATACGAAAGCTTATATCCGTTATAAGGAAGAACTGGCTCCCCGGTTGCAACAAGCACGTGTGCTGGATCAACAGCATGCTTCCCTGCTTACCCACTATAAGGAGTTGAAGGAAGTTATCATCACTATCCGCCGGGAGAAAGCAGGAAAGGAGAAGGAGATAGAGAGCAGTGGTAAGAATATGGAGAGCTATCTCTCTCATCTGCAAAAGATATACCTCTCCCTACCGGGTTCCGTACCCCTTTCTGCTACTGTTCCCGAAGAACTATTGAAACAGATAGCCAAAGGTCTGCAGGAGCGCACTGCCGAAGCAGAAACCGCCGTACAGCTACATATAAAGCATGCAGAAGAACTAAATAACTTTGGAGCCGGAAAAATAACCGAAAGGCAACAAGAGTTGAACCGCCAGAGAGATAAACTTCTGCAACAACGCCTGCAGACCGAAAACTATCAATCCCTGCAAAAGGAAATTACACGTCTTACTACTTTGCTGAAAGAGTATGGGGACCACCAGATGGAACTTACCGACCGGATAGAGCAGCTTACTCAGCAGGAACAGTCCAAAAAAGAGGTGTTGGCTCTTGCCAAACGTCTCTATGATAATGCCCGTATTACCCTGAGCGAAAATATAACTCATCTGCGTAATAATCTGCGGCCTGATGAACCCTGTCCACTTTGCGGTAGTACCACTCATCCTTACCAGGAAGAAGAGAGTCAGATCAATAACCTTATCAATGAAATTGAAAAAGAGTACAGTCTTGCCGAAAAAGAGTTCCGGGAAGTAGAGCATACTCTTGTGTCGCTGCGAAGAGACCTTTTTAACCTACAGGAGCAAGAGGTAAAAGTAACGGAAGAGCAGAAAAACAGAACTGCTGACATAGAACACCTGCTTACCGTACTTTCTCCAAAGGATAGTGTGGAGTCCATTGAGAATCAGCTGAAGGAGATAGAAAAAGAGAGTTTCGGGTTGGTCGAAAAACGCCGTCAGTATGACCATTTGAACCAGCAGTGGCTAAAAAGAGATGCACAGCTGAAAGAGGCAGAGCAACTTTTAAAGCGTATAGACAAGGGCCTCAATGTATGCCATATTTCCCAGATAGAACTGGACTCTCTGCAACAACACTACCGGTTGGTTCTTACCAGTGAAGAAAAGGAGAACCAGAAAATCAAACTCCTCGGTCAGGAAATTGAGGCTATTGCCCATCAAAGAAAGAGCCTTCTGGAAGGAGAGCCTGTAGAGACCGTAGAAAGAAGAGTGAATGACCGGGAGAAAGAGCTTGTCCGGCGCAATGAAGAGCTCCGTACCGACTATGAAAAGATGCAGAAAGAGTTCTTCCGCCTGCAAGGAGAGATCAGTCAGCTTAGCGAAGATCTGCAGCGTAACCAGGAGCAGCTCCGTCTGGCGGAAGAGGAGGTTAAACAGTGGATCACCCATTGGAATGGTGTTAATAACGCATCCTTTTCTCTGGAAGAGGTCACTGAGTTATTAAGTAAATCCGTAGAGTGGGTACAACAGGAACGTACTGCCCTGGCTACTCTACTTACCGGTAAAGCTACTGCACACGCCACCCGGGACGAACGAAAACAACAATATGAAAAACATCTCTCTGCTTCCCATCGTCCCGATCCGCAAAAGGAACCTCTGCATCTGCTCAGCCGGCTCAGCGAGGATCAACAGGAGAAGATACGGGCTATAGAACGGGAGCTCTCCCTGCTCCAGGGTAAACTCTACCAGGACCGGCAGAACCGGAACCAGTTAAGCCTGCTATTGGCTGATTTGCAGGAGAAACAGCTCTATGCCGAAAAGTGGGGTCGTCTCAATGAACTCATCGGTTCTGCCAGCGGCGATAAATTCAAGGTCATTGCTCAGGGTTATACCCTGAAAATATTGATCCTTCATGCTAATAAACACCTCTCTTACCTCTCCGGCCGTTACCGGTTGCAGCAGGTTGGAAATACTCTGGCCCTGCAGGTAATTGACCGGGATATGTGCGACGAGATACGTACCGTTTACTCCCTTTCCGGAGGAGAGACTTTCCTGATCTCGCTGGCCCTTGCCTTAGGGCTCTCCTCCCTCTCCGGTAATAACCTCAAAGTAGAATCCCTCTTTATTGACGAAGGATTTGGTTCGCTCGATTCTGAGAGCTTCCGTATGGCGATGGATGCCCTGGAGCAACTACAGATGCAGGGACGAAAGATCGGGGTAATCTCACACGTTGCAGAACTGCGGGAGCGTATCCATACCCGGGTCATGGTCTATCGGTCGGCCAACGGAAGGAGCCGGATCGAAGTAAGGTAGAACTATTCAAACTCCTTCTTTTATAAAAAGTAGACAAGTATTTCTATCAAAGACTCTCTCTACCTGTTTTTCTACAGGCCGGAGGTATGTCGTCAATCCCTATAGAGCACAACAGTGGTGCAACATAGTAAAGAATTGCTGGTGGTAACTTTATAGGGGTAAAAAGGAAAAGAGCCCACTTCCCAGTGAGCTATTTTTGCAAACTTAAAACAACCAACAAAAGAAATAGATAATATATAAT
>JAJPZL010000411.1 GCA_021204375.1 Bacteroides sp. | reverse complement strand
GAGTTATGAGTTATACAATTAAATAAGGCCAGGAACGATATATGAAAAACATATCCCGATTTATTCAATACTTTGCCCGCCAGCTACCTCCACAGGAAGAAGAGGAATTAATGCAATGGGTAGATGCCTCCGAAGAGAATAAAAATACTTTTCTTAAATACTGGCACATGTATGATGCGATCCATTTATTGCATGATTTGCCTGCGCTACCCTCCGTTAACAGGCGTCAGCTCTATATAAATACTTTCCTGAAATATGCAGCCATCGCACTGATCGTTTTTACACTGGGATGTTTCACTACTTATTTATATGTAGATACTACAGCTACACCTGCATGGCAGGAGATCACGGTACCTCCCGGCCAGCGCATCAGCCTGGCTCTGACCGATGGTTCTGCCGTATGGCTGAATTCACAGACCACTTTACGCTACAATCCCTCCTTCTCCGGTAAAATACGCCATATGATACTGGACGGGGAAGCCTATTTTGAAGTAAAGAAAGATAAGAAAAAGCCCTTTGTAGTAGAGACTCCGCAGGGAAAGATAGAAGTACTGGGTACCAGTTTTAATGTGGAGGCCTACTCTTCATCGAACTCTTTCATCACCTCTCTTATAGAGGGTTCTTTGCAGATCACCTCCGGGGAAGAGAGTATGCTTCTGAAACCCGGCCAGATGGTGGTCATTGAGGGAGAAGCCGAACCGGTGCTGAAAAAGATCACTGATTTTGAGGAGTATAGCTGGCGGGAAGGGCTTATCTGTTTTACCGATGCCTCTTTCGAAGAGATCATGAAGAAGTTCGAAAAGCACTATGGGTATGAGATCCACATCCGGAATGAACGGGTCAAGGAGTATCACTATTCCGGGAAGTTCCGCCTCTCAGACGGGATCAGTTATGCCCTGCAGGTATTAAAAGAAGATGTCGACTTTACATACGAGAGAAACGAACAACAATCCATCCTAACAATTAAAGAATAATGCCTATGAAGTAATCCGGTTTAATACAGCGAAAACACAAGTATGTTAAGAGAATTAAGAAAAAAGAGTACCGGTCTATAATTAGTAAATCCAGACCGGTACTCTAAAGAAATCAACACAGAGTATTAATTTCAGGAACACGGATAAATCTTTTGGCGAAGTTCCCTATCCGGTTCCGCATAAACGCAAAGATATGAAAAATAATTCTTTGTCGGGAAGACTTTACCCAAATTTCAGCAGTAATAACCAACTGTTCAGAATTATGAAAATCACACCCGTTCTGCTTTTCACATTTATATTCAGCCTCTCTGCCGTTACCAGTAGTTCGCAAAATGTGAAAGTTACTATCAATCGCACCTATTCGTCTGTGCAGGAAGTGATCCGTGACATAGAAAAACAGACCGAATATCTGTTCATCGTTAATTCGAATGTCGACACCCGTCGATCCGTTTCCATTGACGCTTCCGGGACTCCTTTGTCTGAGGTACTGGACAAACTGGTCGGACAGGCCGAAGTAAGTTATTCAGTAGCCGGTAGCCACATTATCCTGAGCAAAGAGGCCCGGGGAAAAGATGCCGCTCCTATCCCGACCCAACAGCCGGTAATACGGGGAGTGGTTATGGACGAATCGGGAGAGGTCCTGATCGGTGTCAATGTAAAAGTAAAAGGAGAGAGCCAGAGAGCCATATCCGATATAGAAGGTAACTTCGAACTGGCTGCCTCCGTAGGAAATACCCTTGTATTTTCCTATGTAGGATATATAACGGAGGAACTGAAAGTCAGTTCGCAAAGTCCGCTGAGAATAGTGCTGCGGGAAGATACCCACATGCTGGACGAGGTAGTAGCCATCGGCTACGGTACGGTAAAGCGGAAGGATATTACCGGCTCTGTGGTATCACTGGATAACGCTAAGATCGCCTCCGTACCTGTGAACTCTCCGGTAGAGGCGATGGCCGGTAAACTGGCCGGAGTCAAGGTAACCATTCCGGAAGGAAATCCGGATGCGGATGTGATCATCCGGGTACGTGGGGGAGGTTCTATTACCAGCGATAACTCCCCGCTCTTTATTGTGGATGGGTTTCCGGTAAACAGCATCTCCGATATTCCTGCTACGGATATCGAATCCATTGATGTACTCAAAGATGCCTCCTCTACGGCGATCTATGGTTCGCGGAGTTCCAACGGTATTGTGCTGGTAACCACCAAAAGCGGCCAGAAAGGAAATGTAACTGTGAATTATAACGCCTATTACAGCATGCGTAAGGCAGCTTCTAAAATGGATGTACTGTCTGTATACGACTATATGAACTGGCAATACGAACTTCATTCACTGCGCAATATTACCAGCGAGTTTACCAACCTGTTTGGTGAGTTCAGCGATCTGGGCCAGTACAGGAATGTGAAAGGTACGGATTGGCAGGACGAGGTATTCGGACGTACCGGTACGACTTTCAATCACAACGTAAGTGTAACGGGTGGTACGGATAAGACCCGTTTTAATTTCAGCTATGCCCATGTGGATGATAAAGCGATCCTGCAGATGTTCAACTTTAAACGGAATAATCTTTCGCTGAAGCTCAACTATGAGGTGAACAAGCGTATCCAGCTCGATTTTTCGGCACGTTACGCACGTACACTGGTAAAGGGAGATGGGATGACCTCAGACGTAGTGGGAGCAGACAATACTCCTTCCAACTCCTTCGGACGTATCAAACACTCAGTGATCCAGATGCCTTATCTCTCCAGTGTGGCTGACCAGGATATTGATACGGATGAACTGGACAATGGATTACACGATCCCATCACCTCTTTAAAGGACAACTATAAAGAGCGTTTGCGAAGTAATTACAACCTGAACGGATCGTTCAACTGGGAGATCATAGACAACCTGAAGCTGAAAGTAGATGTAGGGCTGGATGAAAACCGCAATGTATTGAAAACATTCTACGGAAGTACCACTTCCGAATCGCAATCCAACGCCATGCCTGTCAACATTGAAATGTCACTGGTACAGACAACGGATGTTTTTATCCGCACGTTGCGCAACACCAATACGATCAATTACGATTTCCGCAAATGGTTACCACAGGAGCATTCACTCTCCTGGCTGGTGGGTGAAGAGACCATTACAACCCGGTCAGATAAACTGACAGCCCGGTACGAAGGCCTGCCCGATTTCTTTACAGCTGCCGAAGCCTTCAAATTCTCCGGTGAGGGTGATCCTGTCCGTTACAACTAGTTCTACTATCCGGATGATAAGTTATTGTCTTTCTTCAGCCGTGTTAACTACGACTACAAAGGAAAATACCTGGCTTCGGCTACGGTACGTGCCGACGGTTCGAGCAAGTTCACCTTCGGCAATCAATGGGGTATCTTCCCCTCGGGAGCTATTGCCTGGCGACTATCGGAAGAGGAGTTTATGAAAGCCGACTGGCTGGATAATTTGAAGATACGGGCCAGTTATGGTGTATCAGGTAACAATAACATTCCATCAGGACAGACCGAAAAAGTGTTCAGCGTAGCCGATCAGAAAAAATGGCTCAATATTACGGATACCTGGTGGACAGCGGGTAAAACGCTGGACAATGCCAGGCTGAAATGGGAGTCTACCTACTCGGCCAACATCGGGTTGGATTTTGCCCTGTTTAACAGTCGTCTCAACGGGTCGGTGGATCTCTATAAGAATATTACCAAAGATCTGCTGATGGAATTCTCTATCATGGGATCGGGCTATAACACCCAGTACCGGAATGTAGGAGAGACACAGAACAAAGGATTAGAGATAAGCCTTAATTACGACGCTATCCGTAAGAAAGATTACGGTCTGAGTTTCTCCATGGTAGTAGGATTCAATAAGAACCGCATTAATGACCTGGGTAGCCTGACCAACGGATATTCCGTATCAACCGGCTGGCAGAATACCGAAGTAGGAGCAGATTATCTGGTAATGCCGGGATATTCCATCGGTCAGATGTACGGTTTTATCACCGACGGACGCTATTCGGTAGATGATTTTGAAGGGTATGACGGTACACAATGGATCCTGAAACAGGGAGTAGCAGATGCCAGCGATGTGATCGGTGCAGATGCGGTACGCCCCGGAGGATTGAAACTAAAAGACCTGACTGACGATGGGATGGTGACCGAGGAAGATAAGACCCTTATCGGAAACGCCAATCCCGTCCATACGGGAGGATTCACCATTTCCGGGTATGCCAAAGGATTCGACCTGACTGCCAACTTCACCTGGAACTATGGGAATGATATATACAATGCCGACAAGATCGAGTTCACCTCGCCCACCAAATACCAGTTCCGGAACATGAGTACTATCATGGAAGCCGGAAAGCGGTGGACCAACCTCTCCCCGACCGGTGAGATCGTGAACGATGCAGCCGAACTAGCCCGGATGAATGAAGGTACTACCATGTGGTCGCCGTTCATGAAAAAATCGGTATTCCACAGCTGGGCAGTAGAAGATGGCTCTTTCCTACGGCTCAATACACTGACCATCGGGTATACTTTACCGAAAACCTGGGTAGAAAAAGCACATATCAACAACCTGCGGTTCTACTTCACCGGATTCAATCTTTTTTGCTGGACTAGCTATTCGGGATTCGATCCGGAAGTGGATACACGACGCAACAACCGGGTAACCCCGGGAGTGGACTATTCAGCCTACCCGAAAAGCCGGCAGTATGTGTTCGGTCTTAATTTAAGCTTTTAATTTTATCCTGCCCGGCAGGAATGAAAAACATAAATTTTGCACATTATGAAAAAGATAGTTTATACAATAACCTGTGGAATAGTTGCTCTGCTAACCTCCTGCTCGGACTATTTGTCCACACCTCCTCAATCCTCTTTCTCCGATGAAATTGTTTATTCCAACGAGAAACTGACCGAGAACAGGATTTTCCATATATACAGTGGCTTTGCGGAAACCAATTCACATCGCGGACGTTTCCAGCCCTATTATGGAATGAATACCGATATAGAGATCTACAACGGTACGGACCTTGCCGACCCGGCCTCCCTGTGTACCTACTCGACTTCACCCACTAATTCGCAGATGTCGGGCACCAGTGATCCCAATACCTGGACCTGTTTCTACAATACCATCGAGTCTGCGAATGTAAGCATCCGGGGAATCCGGAAGTATGGTGATCCGGCCCCGGGAACCTGATGGGGTATTTCTATGCGGAGGCACTGGTGTTACGGGCTACTTTCTACTACGACCTGTTACGTGCCTGGGGAGATGTTTCCGCACGTTTTGAACCACTGACCGATGAGACGATCTATATGGAGAAATCGGATCGAGATATCATCTTCAAACAACTACTGGCTGATCTGGAAGAGGCTCAGGAGTATCTGCCCTGGCCCAACGCCAGCGAGCGTACCCGGACTACCGGACGCATCAACAAGGCATACGCCAAAGCACTACGTGCCCGTCTGTGCCTGATGGCTGCCGGTTATGCACAGCGTTCCGAGAGCCTGACGGCTGCCCAGGGAAGCCAGATCCGTCTAAGTAATGACCCTGAATTGCAAAAAGCTGTCCTCTATCCCATTGCAAAAAAAGAGCTGGAAGATATTATCAACAGTAACACCTGTAAACTGGAGATCAACTTTGCAGATGTATTTATCAAAAATTGCCGGGATGTAGTAGAGGCCGGTGGTGAATCGTTATTCGCTATCCCATATGCCGAAGGTAGAGGACGTATGATGCAGCACTTTGCCGTATATCATTATGACAGGAGCAAATACCTGGATACCACTAATAAAGGTGGACAGAATGTTCCGGCTCCTACTCTCTACTACGATTTTGACGGGGACGATCTGCGCCGGGATGTGACTTGTGTTCCCTTTAAATGGCAGGGTGGTGTACAGGTAGTACGCACCAGCAATGTGAGTAACCAGGAGGGCTGAAACTGGGGTAAATACCGCTACGAGTGGACAGCCCAGGTACGGCTGGTAACCGGAGACGACGGGCTCAACCAGATGTATATACGCTATGCCGATGTATTGCTGATGCTGGCTGAGGTGGTGAATGAGCTGGGAGATCCGGACGGAGCTAAATCCTACCTGAAACAAGTGCGTGAACGTGCTTTCCCGGCAGATGTACGGACTGAAAAAGTAGAGGCTTACCTGAATGCACTCTCCGGCAAAGAGGAGGTATTCCGGGCGATAACCGAAGAGCGTAAGTTTGAACTGGCCGGAGAGATGTTGCGTAAACAAGACCTCATCCGCTGGAATATGCTGGGAGAAAAAATGGCGGAGACCAGACAAAAAATGACCGATCTGAAAAACTACCAGGGTATCTATGGGGATGTTCCACAAACGGTCTATTTCCGTTATCTGCCGGATGGCGAAACACTGGAATTCTATGGTTTTAACCGGGATGAACAGGAAGCACCCAGCGGAGACGACTGGGAAACTGTGAACTGGCACGATGCTGCTATCTCCGAGCTGCGCATCAGCCGGTATTACCTGAACGAACCGGACAGCAGGCAATTCTGGCCTATCTTCCAGAGTGACCTGGATAATCAGTTAGGGTATCTGATCAATAATTACGGATATTAAAAGACGATCAGCCCTGTGTTTAACTTGAAACAAAAAGAATATATACGTATGAAAAGACCCTGTATCTTGTGTATGGCTCTTCTGGTATGGCTTGGCATAGCCATACCGGGGGCAGCAGCAGATTATACTCTTACCCACCGGTAGGGTAATGAGTTTGTTTTTAACAACGGTACCCGGGCCATTAGGTTGCAACTCTGCATGCCGGATATGTTCCGGATAACGAAAAGTCCGGATAGCCGTTTTGAACCCGATGAATCCTGAATGGTCGTGCG
Organism: Bacteroides sp.; assembly: GCA_021204375.1. Taxonomy (GTDB): domain Bacteria; phylum Bacteroidota; class Bacteroidia; order Bacteroidales; family Bacteroidaceae; genus Bacteroides. Next base: position 2,909 of record JAJPZL010000411.1, on the reverse strand, counting down.
TTACAACTGGCCGGAAGTGGTCTGCACGGTCAATGAACAGGCAGAGTACTGGCAACTCTCCACCTCAGCACTTACCGTATCACTTGCCAAAGCAGATGGTTGTATCCTCGTGGAAAATGCCGGTTCTCCTCTTCTCTGGCAGGAGCTGGAGAGCAAACCTTACCAGAGCCGGGAGCAGGTGACAGGCGCAGCTACCTTACGGCTAGGTGAGCATTTCTTCGGATTCGGAGAACGGATGGATTTTATGGATCAGTTGGGAAAACGTATCTACCTGAATGTAGAGCGTGGCAGTGGTCCCAAACCTGCCGTAGGCAACAAAGATGTATTGCGTGCCAATTATTGCCCGGTACCCTATTTTTACAGTACGCTGGGGTACGGACTCTTTTTTCATACTGCTTTCCCGACCACCTGGGATATGGGATGGGGCCATGACGACCGGTATACATTTACTGCCGAAAGAGGAGAGATGAATTACTACTTCTTCCAGGGCGATCTCTATACCGTACTTGACCGCTATACCGATCTTACCGGGAAATCACCGCTGATGCCCAAACGTGCCTATGGTTTGCATCTGGGTAGTTATTCCGGAGGTACGTGGGAACACGAGCAGTACGCTTCGGACGACTATCCGGCTACACTGGCTGAAAAGATGCGCCAACTAGGCATTCCTTTTGATCTGATCTGGCTTGACTCTACCTGGCGCAAATTCCGTCAGGGAGGCAACGATGCTTCTACCTTTGAATGGCGCGAGACTTTTAAAGATCCGTAACGCATGTTCCGCCGCTTTGAAGGGGCTAATGCCATGGGAGGTCTGCATATACGCAGCATTTTAGACGATGGTAATTCGCTTAAACTCCTTTCCGAGGCACGCAAACAAGGTATTCTCTATCCTTATGCGCAGCGGGAAGGATTGGTCAATTTTTTCGATCCCAAAGCGGTGGATTGGTGGTGGGATCATGCGGTAACCCGCATTACCGATCTTGGCTGCCGGCTCCTGAAAACCGATGTGGGAAGTGCCCTGAATGTGCAGGAAGATGCACCCGCTAAACTCAGATACAAAGCAAGGGCCGATCACAACCTCTTCCCTATCGCCTATGCGGCAGCTCCTTTCCATAAGTTTATGCAACTGACAGGCAAACGGGGATTCAACCATACCCGGGAAGGATATGCCGGCATTCAGCGTTATCCCTTTATCTGGGCCGGCGACTGGGGCAGTGAATGGCAATGGTTCGAACCTATAATAACAGGGGGCTCAATATCGGTATTTCCGGTGTGGGCCACTGGTCGCACTGCATGGAAGGTTTTGAACGGTACTCTACGCGCGATACGGAACTCTATATGCGCTGGGTACAGTTTGGTATGCTCAGTCCGGTCTCTATCCTGATCGGGATGGATCATCCACACTACCACGAACCCTGGACATACGGGGAAGAGGCATTAAGCAATTTCATTACTTATGACTCCCTGCGGTATACCCTGTTACCCTATATCTATACCACTGCTTACCAGATGAACCAGACCGGTAAACCGATAATGCGTCCGCTCTTTGCAGAGTATCCCGGTGATGCCAATCTCTATAACATGACTGATCAGTATCTGTTTGGTGATTGGCTGATGGTATGTCCTGTGGTAACCAAAGGGGCACTCAGCCGGTTTATCTATTTTCCGGAAGGAGTATGGTATACATTGGGCAGTGCCGAAAAATATACCGGCAAGCAGCACAAATCGTTTCTTACTCCGATAGAGTACATGCCCATGTTTGTTCGTGGAGGTACTATTCTGCCCACACAGAAATGTGTGCAGTATGTGGGAGAGAGCTCTATAGAGGAGATTACACTGAATGTATATCCGCACGGCTCTTCCTCGTACCGTCTGTTTGATGACGACGGTGAAGGGACGGGATATGAACAGGATGAATATTGCCTGACTGAATTTCGCAGTGATCTTTCGGAAAAGGGTTGGAAGTTTGCCATAGAACCGGTACACAGTGGCTATCGCAACGAAGTAAAGAGCTATCTCATACGCACTTTCCTGGATCAGGCTTCCCGGCAGGTATATATAGGCGGTAGACAACTGGAAGCGTGTGCGGCAGGTGATCCCTCCGGAACTTCTGTTCTGAACCAGTGGCACTACGATGCAGAGCAGCATCTCTTTACCTTACGTGTGGAGACCCCGCTGAAAAATGAAACAGAAATAGTAGTAACCTTCTAAACCAGGGTGTATAATGACGGTCCGCATACTTTTCTTTGTATGTTACAAAATGCGGACCGCTATACACCACATAAAACGATATGAAACTCAGAAATTATATGAGCTTATCTGCCTGTTACCTTTATTTGTACAGGTACAGGAACAGTTCCGTGCCCTGAGCTGGAAAAATAACCTCGCTGTTCATAGCTTCCTGATGAGGGAGGTACACGAACAATACCGGTGGCGGCAGGAGAGTCTGGCAGCCGCCTGTCAGTCGCCCGAAACAATGATGCAGTATGTAAGAGAGGTTCGTCAGCGCTACCTGAATATACTGGGAGAGATGCCGGTAAAAACACCTTTGCAGGCAGAGGTAACGGGAGTGGAATACCAACCGGGATTCCGGTTGGAGAAGATCGTATTCCAGAGTATGCCCGGAAGGTATGTGACAGCCAGCCTCTACCTGCCTGAAGAAGAAGGAAAATATGCGGTCACTGTTTCGCTGTGTGGTCATGGCATCCATGGCAAACGGCCCGGCCCGGCAGAAGTATTACTTGCCCGTAACGGGATTGCCACGCTGGTGGTAGATCCGATCGGACAGGGCGAACGGTGGCAATTTATCAACGAAAAAGGAGAGTATGCTACCCGGGGAGCCACTACCGAACATACCTTGCTGTTACTTTGTAGTAACAAAAACGGTGTGGGTACTTTCATCCCTACAT
>JAJPZL010000432.1 GCA_021204375.1 Bacteroides sp. | reverse complement strand
ACCGGGAGATGTTATCCCGGTGTTTTATTATGGGTAGTTTCACTCCCCAACCATCCTACAGATCGCGTAAGCAGACCCTATATCCCGGCTTATATGGGTATGGAGTAATATTCAACGGAAAAAATAAAAAAGAGAGGCATTGTATCAACACCTCTCTTTCCCTTATTTTATTACCAAGAAGAATATAATTCTACTATCCTCATTATCTAAAACAAAAAACCGTATAAAAGGCTCAGGTCCCGCTTACATATTTTATAATATCCTGAGCATACCCATCTTTTACAAGCACCCTTTTTCTCCCTGTCCAACAGGTAAAGAGAAGGAATCGCGCGGAGATCATACAACTCTTTTTTAGTGATCGCCAGTTCTGCATCATACCCGTTTATCCACCGCTCCGGAATAATGGGAAGCTCTTTCTTCCACTCCTCCAGGTCCTCGTCCGGATAGACAGCCACCACCTTTAACTGACCGCTCTCATTCAGCCGTTTGATAAAAAGCGAATTAAGTAACATTTCCCGGGTCTCGGCACACGCATAACAACCCGGATTATTAAAATAGAGGATGATATAATCAGCATCAATATCGTATAACCGGATCTTCTGTCCCGAGGCCCGGGTAATAAAAAAGTCCGTTGCCTTCTCTCCCACCCGGTTCTTATAAAGCATCTTCAGCCGGTAATCAAACTTCTGCTTCTCCGTATCCGGAAGCCACGATTGCCCCAGATGGTACTCCACCACCGGAATATAGTACTCCTCGTTCCTCATCGGCGAATTCGGATCATACAGGTACTTTTCAGAGAGTTCCAGAAAATAATTATAAAGCGTACGCTCTGCCGCAGCACTCCTCATCAGGTTACCGATCCCCGTGGCTATCACCTCAGGTTCCGCACCCGGCAGGATCACCACATAATCCACAAACGCCTGCTCCGTTACCTCCGGTTTATGAACAAGCGAAGTATCACTGAAATCAAAATGAGTCCAGTAATTCTGTATCAGGAACTCCCTCCGGCTCTCCGGAGTCGTATAGACTGGAGGAATATCCGGTAACCTGAAACCTGCTATCTCCTCCTCCATCTTTTCTCTACTCTCTTTTGGCTGTTCCTGGCATCCCGGTAAAAGGAGCCAGACAGACAAAAAGGTTATCCATGCACTCTTTGTCATCCTATCTATAAATATGGTAAAACGTTAACAAATATAACTCTTTTAACCGAATCTGCTGATTCTTTTTTCTACAATAACTCTTTTTTAATGCAAACAGTTTTCCTACCTTTGCGGCAAATTTATCACAAAGAGGTAACAACTATTATAAAATGAGCGAAAATGCACCATTTATGGTATTCTCGGGCACTAAATCGAGGTACCTGGCAGAAAAGATCTGTGAAAACCTACAATGTCCTCTGGGAAATCTCAACATTACTCACTTTGCCGACGGAGAGTTCGCCGTCTCTTACGAAGAATCAATCCGGGGCAGACAGGTCTTTCTTGTACAATCTACTTTTCCCAACTCCGATAACCTGATGGAGCTCTTACTGATGATCGATGCAGCCAAACGGGCCTCTGCCAGATCCATCGTCGCAGTAATTCCCTACTTCGGATGGGCACGACAGGACCGCAAAGATAAACCCCGCATAGCGATCGGAGCCAAACTTGTAGCAGACCTCCTATCGGTAGCCGGTATTGACCGTCTCATCACCATGGACCTTCACGCCGACCAGATACAAGGTTTTTTTGATGTCCCTGTCGACCATCTTTACGCATCAGCCGTATTCCTGCCTTACATCCAGTCCCTTAATCTCGACGACCTGGTTATTGCCGCCCCCGATATAGGCGGTGCTAAAAGAGCCAGCACCTTTTCCAAATATCTTAAAGTACCTTTGGTACTTTGCAACAAGTCCCGTGTAAAAGCCAACGAAGTTGCCTCTATGCAGATTATCGGAGAGGTAGAAGGCAAGAACGTAGTCCTGATCGACGATATTGTAGATACAGCCGGAACCATTACCACAGTCGCTAACATTATGATGGAAGCAGGAGCAAAGTCCGTACGTGCTGTTGCCAGCCACTGTGTCATGTCCGATCCCGCTACCCGCCGTATAGAAGAGTCAGGCCTGGTGGAGATTGTCTTTACCGACAGTATTCCTTACTGCAAAACAAGCCCTAAAGTAAAACAGATCAGCATTGCAGCCATGGTAGCCGAAACGATCCGCCGGGTACTCAACAACGAGTCTATCAGTACACAATATATTATTTAAAAACAATTTCCCGGGTAGAGTATTAAAGGATTTACCCGGAAATAGTTCCGCTCATTTTCTTAATAAATATTTAGTAATCTGCTCTTCTGCTTAATAGATGTTATAAAAGACGCCCTATAAGCCCGGAAATTTGCAGATCCCGGAATTATCTCTACCTTTGCAATGTGTTTTTCATAGTATTAGATTTAAGGTTAACAAAGGTTGGAGTCAGGCGTGACTCTTTTTTTTGTACATAGTTAAAGTCTTTCCCGCATTCTTCTAAATCCGATAAATGTATTTACTTTGCATCCCGTAATTCGGATTCACCATGACATCTACTTCACCCAGGTTATTAGTATACAAAGCATCAGCAGGTTCAGGTAAAACCTTTACCCTGGCCGTTGAATATATGAAGTTATTGATAGAAAATCCCAAAGCCTATCAATCCGTACTGGCTGTTACCTTTACCAACAAAGCTACCGCCGAGATGAAAGAACACATCTTAGGACAACTTTACGGTATATGGAAAGGAGATGCTCAGTCGGTATCTTACCTCAATAAACTTATTCAGGAAACCGGCAAAGACCCCGGCTATATCCGGGAGATGGCAGGTAAAGCCCTCAGGCAGATGATCCACGATTACAGCCGTTTCCGTATAGAGACTATTGACTCCTTCTTCCAGACCGTTATGCGGAACCTGGCCCGCGAATTAGACCTGGCTCCCAACCTCAATATTGAACTCAACAATGCCGAAGTACTGAGCCATGCAGTCGACTCCATGATCGAAAAGCTGGAACGTACCTCCCCTATAATGTACTGGCTGCTCGACTACATCCGGGAACGGATCGCCGAAGATAAACGGTGGAATGTATTCCACTCCATTAAAAACTTTGCCCGAAACATCTTTGATGAGGGCTACCTGGAAAAAGGAGAAGAACTCCGGGAAAACCTGAAAGATCCCCACTTCATTCCCCGTTACCGCATCATCATTAAAGAATTACAAACCGAAGCCCTGGAACAGATGAAAGGCTTCCACGAACAGTTTGAAGGAGTACTCGAAGAGAACGGGCTGGAGCCCGAAGAGCTCATACAGGGAAAGAACGGAATATGCAGCTACTTCAATAAACTACGGGAGGGAAATCTCAAAGATGACATCCGGAACGTAACCGTAGAGAAGTACCTGTCCGATCCAAAGAACTGGGCTGCGAAAAGTTCATCCCGGTTCACCGAAATCGTAGACCTGGCCTCCTCCAACCTGATGATGCTGCTCACCGAAGCCGAGAAATTCCGGCGGAAGAACAGCCGCGTCGCCAACACCTGCAAACTCTCCCTGAACCACCTCAACGAATTACAGCTATTGGCAAATATCGACGAAGAGGTACGTATACTCAATAAAGAGAATAACCGTTTCCTCCTCTCCGATACCACCAACCTGCTTCACAGCTTAGTCAAAGAGGGAGACACCTCCTTTGTCTTTGAAAAGATCGGTGCCACCATCCGCAACGTAATGATCGACGAATTCCAGGACACCAGCCGCATGCAATGGGGCAACTTTAAACTTCTGTTGCTGGAGGGACTGGCACAAGGAGAAGACAGCCTGATCGTGGGAGACGTCAAACAATCGATCTACCGCTGGCGGAACGGAGACTGGAACATCCTCTCCGGCCTGAAAGAACGGATAGAGGCCTTCCCTATCGAAACCCGCAACCTGAAAAAGAATTTCCGCAGCCAGAAAAATATCATCGAGTTCAATAACTACTTTTTACCTGGGCAGTGAACTTCCTCAATGACATCCACCTGCAGGAGTTGGGTACCAATTGCACCGAACTTAAAAATGCCTATGCAGATGTATGCCAGGAGAGCCGTATCAATCACAATGCAGGCTATGTAAAAATAACCTTCCTGGCCCCTACGGAAGAAGAAGATTATATGGAAGTAACCCTGCGGGCCCTGGTCGGAGAGGTAGAACATCTCATTCGTCAGGGAGTACAACTCCGGGATATTACCATCCTGGTCCGTAAAAACCGGAATATTCCCCCCCCCATTGCAGAATATTTCGACAAGTACACCCCTTACCACATTGTATCCGACGAAGCCTTCCGGCTGGATGCCTCCGTAGCCGTATCAATCCTGGTAGATGTACTCCACTACCTCTCCGACCCTGAGAACCAGATCATCCGTTCCTAGCTTAAAACCACCTACCAGAAAGAGGTCCTGAAACAACAGATCTCCCTGACCGAACTACTGTTGGATGAAGAGAATAACTTCCTGCCCTCTGACTTTACCACCCGCTTCCGGGAGTTACAGCTACTTCCCCTGCAAGAGCTCGTCGAAGAGATATACCGCCTGTTCCATCTCAGCCGGGTCGAAGGACAGGACGCCTATATGCTCGCCTTTATGGATGCTGTAACCGAATATCTGCAAAACAATCCTCCCGACAGGGATAACTTCCTGGTACACTGGGAGGAGAAGCTCCGCCGCACCACTATTCCCGGGGGCGACATCGAAGGCATCCGCATCCTCTCTATCCATAAATCCAAAGGACTCGAATTCCATACCGTACTCCTCCCTTTCTGCGACTGGAAATTAGAGAACAAAACCTACAACCAGCTTGTGTGGTGTACCCTCACCGAAGCACCCTTTAACGAGCTCAGCCTGGTCCCGGTCAACTACTCCTCCCTGATGGCACAATCCTTCTACCACGAATATTATAAAAAAGAGCGGTTGCAACTCTGGGTAGATAACCTCAATCTGCTCTATGTAGCCTTTACCCGGGCCGAAAAGAACCTGATCCTATGGAGCCGGAAAGGACAGAAGAACACAGTCTCCACCCTGCTCCTTAATACCCTGAATAGCGTAGCCGGGCAAATTCCCGCTGGCTGGGACGGCGAATCCCTGTTTGAATTCGGCCACCTGCTCCCCTCCGACCCGGAAGGAACAGACAGTCCCACCAACCGCCTTACCACAAAACCGGAGAAACGGATCATCCGGATGGTCTCCTGCACCCTGCCGGCCGGTTTCAGACAGACCAACCGCTCTGCCGAATTTATCCGGGGAGAAGAGGAAGATCCCACGGCAGACTTTATCCAGAAGGGAAAGCTGCTCCACACCCTCTTTTCACACATCCGCCGTACCGACGATCTCGATTCAGCCATCAGTAAACTCCTTTTCGAGGGTGTTATCGACTCCTTAGATACCTTCCACGAATTGAAGCGGGTAGCAGAAAATGCCTTCCGCCACCACCAGGTGCAGGAATGGTACAGTGGTACGTATAAAATATACAACGAATGCTCCATCCTTTACCCATCGGCAGAGAACCACCGGGTACGCCGTCCCGACCGGGTAATGATCAACGGCGACGAAGTGATCGTGGTAGACTATAAATTCGGTAAAGCCGACGAAAGCTATGACCAGAAACTCAAAGAGTATATGGGCCTGCTCGCTGTCATGGGTTATAAAAATATCTCCGGATACCTCTGGTACGTATACACCAATGAACTTATTAAGATCTCCTGAACCAACCCAACCCAAAACCAATGGAACCATTTCTCAATATAGTAGCCAAAGACCTTGCCCGGAAAACAGGGGCCGATATGTCACGCATTGCCGTTATTTTCCCCAACCGCCGGGCCGGACTCTTTTTTAACGAATACCTGGCCGCATACTTTAACGAATCCGTATGGGCACCCACCTATATGACCATCGATAAGCTCTTCAAGAGCTTTCTCCCCCTTAAACAGGCGATACCATCAAATTGGTGTGCGACCTGCACCAGATATTCTGTCGGGAGACCGGAAGCGAAGAGACTCTGGACGATTTCTACTTCTGGGGCGAACTACTGATCCACGACTTTGACGACATCGATAAAAACCTCGTAGACGCCTCACAGCTCTTTGCCAACCTGAACGAGCTTAAACAGATCCTGGAAGAGAATGACTACCTCACCTCCGTTCAGGAAGATGCCCCGCAAAAGTTCTTCCAGAATTTCTCCGTTGAGAACCGTACTGCCGTTAAAGAAAAGTTCCTCTCTTTGTGGGACAAATTAGGCACCATCTACCACACTTACCGTAGTACCCTCCGCCAGCAGGGTATCGCCTACGAAGGAATGCTCTACCGGGAGGTGGTCAAAAACCTGCGGGTAGAAGACCTGGAATACGACACCTATGTTTTTGTCGGTTTCAACGTACTGAACAAGGTAGAATCCAAACTCTTTACCTGGTTACAGGAGAACAGCCGGGCCATCTTTTACTGGGATTACGACAAATTTTACACCGACTCCCTCCACCACGAAGCCGGGCACTTCCTTCGTCAGAACCTTACAAATTTCCCCTCCGAACTCAGCGAAGAGCACTTCAATGTACTCCACCGGCCCAAAGAGATGTTCTATATAGCAGCTCCCACCGAAAATGCACAGGCCCGCTACCTCAACCAGTGGATTACCAACCACATGGACGGCAAAGAAAAAGAGAATGTAGTAGTACTCTGTAACGAAGCCCTGCTAAGCCCTGTCCTACACTCCATCCCCGAAAGCGTAGAGAATATCAATATCACCATGGGCTATCCCCTTAACCAGACCCCCGTCTACAGCTTTATTAATGCCCTGACCGATCTTCATATCACCGGATACAATCCCAATACAGGCCGTTATTACTACAAACAGGTAAAAAACGTACTCAACCACCCCTATACCCAACAACTTTGCAGCGAAGCACCCCAGCTTTTACGCTACCTTACCGAAAAGAACCGCTTCTATCCCCTCCCTTCGGAATTAAAAAAAAGAGCGGTTGCTCGACCATATTTTTACCCCACGTACTTCCGTCGGGGAGCTCTGCACCTGCCTGAATGAAATTATACAAAACATAGCTCTCCTCTACCGGGGCGAAGAAGAAACCCAGGAAGCCTTTGTCCACCTCTACCGGGAGCCACTGTTCAAAGCCTATACCATCCTGAACCGTTTCCACACCCTGCTCCAGAGCGGCGAACTCACCCTGCAACCCCTTACCTTTAAACGGCTCCTGAACCGTTTACTCTCCGGTATCTCCATCCCCTTCAACGGCGAACCCGTCATGGGACTACAGATTATGGGACTGCTGGAAACCCGTAACCTCGATTTTAAGAACGTCATTATGCTCTCGGTTAACGAAGGAAAACTACCCGATACCCGCAACGACTCCTCCTTTATTCCCTATACCCTGCGCCGGGCTTTCGGTATGACCACCATCGACTATAAAAACTCCCTCCATGCCTACTACTTTTACCGGCTGCTGCAATGCGCCGAACACATCACGCTGATGCACAATACCTCTTCCGATGGTCTCAACCGCGGAGAATGGTCCCGCTTTATGCTACAATTCCTGGTAGAGTGGCCCCACAACATCCAGAAAAAGTACCTCGAAGCCACGCAGACCCTGCAAACCAGCGAAAAGATCGAGATACAAAAAAACACCTGTTATCCTCGAGCGTCTCTACACGCTTTACAACAACCGGGTGCGCCTCTCCCCCTCCGCCCTCAATATGTATATGGATTGTAAAATGAAATTTTACTTCCGCTATATAGCCGGTATCACCCCTCCCGCAGACCTCTCCGCCGATATCGACTCCGCCACCTTCGGAAGCATCTTTCACCGTACTGCCGAGCTTATTTACCAGGACCTTACTGCCGGTGGTACCCTGATCCGCCGGGAAGATATCGAAAAACTCCTAAGGAACGATATAGCCCTTGAAAACTATGTCGACAAAGCCTTTAAAGAACTCTTTTTCCAGGTCAACCCGGACGAAAAACCCGAATACAACGGTACCCAGCTGATCAATTCAGCCGTGATCACCCTATATATCAAACAACTATTGCGTATTGACCTCCAGTATGCCCCCTTTGAAATGGTAGCCATGGAGCATGTAGTCAAAGACTCCCTCGAGATCCGTACTCCCCGGGGAAATGTACGGATCCATATCGGCGGAACCATCGACCGTATCGACCGCAAAGAAGATACCCTCCGCATTGTCGATTACAAGACCGGAGGTACCCCCAAATCCCCCGTCAATGTAGAGCAACTCTTTACCCCGCACGAAGAACGTCCCGGATACATCTTCTAGACCTTCCTCTATGCCTATATGATGTCTAAGCAGCAAAACCTCAAAGTAGCTCCCTCCCTCCTTTATATACACAAAGCCGCATCCGAAGCCTATACCCCCATTATTGAGATGGGCGAACCCCGGCAACCCAAGGTACCTGTCAACAACTTCTCTTTTTACGAAGAAGAGTTCCAACAGCGCCTTACTGCTCTGCTGGAAGAGATATTCGATCCGGGAATAAGCTTTACCCAGACCGACCATTTACCCCGCTGCGGCTATTGCGATTATAAATCCATGTGCAAAAGGTAATTATAAAAAAGTACACTGCTTTTTAGCAAAAAATCGGCTCTTTTCTTTTGAGATTATACAAAATAAATTACCTTTGCAACCGCAAATAAGGATGGTTCCTTAGCTCAGCTGGATAGAGCAACGCCCTTCTAAGGCGTGGGTCGAAGGTTCGAATCCTTCAGGAATCACAGAAAGGTAGGAAAACCTACTGAAATATAAGTTAAAGGCTCTTTAATCACTGAATTAGAGAGCCTTTCTTCTTTTTGGAAATTGCCACAAATACCCCAAAAAAGCCATTAACAGACAAACTTCTCGAACAGATTCCTGACAGAAAATTCAAAGACATAAATTGTCAGGAATGGCTTTAATAAGTCGCTGAAAGCCTGAATATTGACATTGATTTATCCGCTTAGTTTCCAACTATTATTAACAATTTTGTAACACTAAAAAACGGAATTTATGCAGACCAAAAACAGTACTTTTAAGGTATCCTTTTATGTTCGTAAGAGTGTAACTAAAAAAATGGTAAAAAGGCCATTATAGCCAGAGTTACTATTGATGGAGTAGAAAAATCATTCACTACCCCTTATGATGTATTACTCGAACAATGGGATAATAAAATGGGCAGAGTGATAGGCTTTGATAAAGGAACCAGAACTACCTCTAAAGTAATTAATGAAAAATTAGAAGATATTGAATACCTTCTCAAAGATCATTATAATGAATTTCTTTTAAGACGTATTCCTCTCAGCTCTGAGAGAGTAATAAATGCTTATTTTGGAAATGGTATGAAGGAGATAACCCTAATTAAATACTCCAAAAAGCTTTTACAAGAGATGGAGAAAAGAATCGATATAGAAAGAGGATATATAACCCACTCCCGGTATGTGAGAACCGTAAATCTATTAGAAGATTATATCTGGGTGATTACAAAGAAAAAAGATGAAGAGACGAAAATAGAAGGGAAAGAGTATGATATTCCCATTAGAATGCTTACTCCCGATTTTGTGATCGGTTTTGATAATTACCTTAGAAACCTAAAGGATGAAGAAGGGAAAGATCTATTAGCACACAATCAGGTACTTAAGTACGTGCAACGATTCAAATACTTTTTCAAAGAAGCCAAGTATGAATATGATAAAGAATCTAACTACAACTTTCCTGATTCCTTTATTAAAT
>JAJPZL010000499.1 GCA_021204375.1 Bacteroides sp. | reverse complement strand
CTTGCTACTTTTATTTTATATCCTAAGTAGATAAAATATTGTCCTGAATGAGTGGATAAGTATCATATCAGTGCTATTAGGACCTTTCATAGAATAAGAATAGATTAAAAATTCTACTTGTATAAAAAGTAGATAAGTTCTTCTCTCATACTATACTGTATGCCTGTTTTTCACAGGCCGTAGGCCTATTATATCTTAGGCCCTGGCACCGCCAGAGTTTATAGGGTTATCAAAGATTGTGCGCTGTAGGTGCAGTATATAAAATATAGCATTTATTATTGAATATAACCTTTGTTATTTCAGCATTATGTTGGGCCTACAGCCCGCAATCCTCTGTTTATCAGTGAACCCCCGACGATGCCAGGGGCTAATATCTATATGCTCCTCCTGGGGCAATTAAACCAGTATCAATATTATTGCACACCGGGCCAGGATCAGTAGAGTATTTTTCACAGTACTTAGCCATAAAAAGCCTATATACAGAATAGCTCAACATGTTCCTGCCGGGTGGGAAGTAGCTGTTGCACGACTTTCTTGTTGTCGCCGGCTTCTCAGCCGGTGACTTTTTATCTTACGGCTTCATAGCCCCACACGGTACAGGAGCGTCTATGAAGCCGCAGGGTAAAGAGCCCCCAGTTATGAACCAACGGTCAGCGCAGCTAACCTGGCGGTAACATACGAAATGATTACTGCAGAACATTTACAATGTTCAGGGAGGAATGGAATTCTACCCGGGGATTCGCTTTGCTCAGCCCCGGGCTATTGATAAATCCCTTTCAGGGATAGCAGCATTGAATTATCTTACATCCGTTAATCTGTTTTTCCTCTATAGCGTGATCAGGGTATAAAGAGCAGACACTATGTTCTTGCAGTGATTTAATTGTTTTTATGACAGAAGAACAAAAGAACATGTTTTACTGTGTGACTGCTGTCTTTATAGTTGGTGAGTTTCTGTAAGGGTCTCATCCCACACATGGTACAGGAGCGGCTATGAAGCCGCAAGATAAAAAGTCACCGGCTGTGAAGCCTGCGACAACACAGAACGCTTTTTAGTTGTGCAACATACACTCTGAAGCCGGTGAGTTGCTATCGGTTTTATGATGGCTACTAACCACTCGGAACCACTATCCTTTTTTATTCTCTGCTATTTTCTGTGTCATACTAAGCGAAGTCTAAAAATCTTTTTTTCGCTTGGCGAGTGTGTAACAGGATTTATGATAGGAGTGAGAGTATGCCTAATTTCCTTCTAAAAAGCCACGATATATAAAGAAGGATTTATTACCCAAAGTCTATTACCCAAAAACCGCGAGCGAAGCAATGCGGCGTCTCTCAGATCGGACCATCCCGGAAGAGCGTTAAGCGGAAGAGACCGGAGCAGTGGAAAAAGGGAGCGAGCTGTTTGAGTATCGCAGATGCGAGTTCTCGCTCACCCACTGCGCAGGTCTCTGGAGTAGCTCTGTAGGGCTTGTGTCCTTGATTTTTTTGGTTCTTTTTTGATCAAGCAAAAAAGAACAAACATCCCACCCCACAAAAAAAGAGTATATCTTACCAAAAGATATACTCTTCCCTCTATAAAATAGACTATACTTAAAGATTCGCTTTTACAGCATCGATAAGCTCCTGGTACTCTTCATCCGACAAATAAACCTTCCCCGGATTCATGGTAAATGTACCTCCGTAGTCCGGTCCGTCCACATACTTGGGAGCCAGGTGGAAATGCAGGTGGGAAATCTTATCCGAATAAGCGCCGTAGTTGATTTTTTCCGGATTGAACGCTTTTGCCATGGCACGGGTCACACGGGTTACATCTTCCATAAAAGCATTCCGTTCTTCGTCGCTCAGTTCATACAGATCGTTCACATGATCTTTATAGGCTACCAGACAACGGCCACGGTAAGTCTGCTCTTTGAAAAGGAATACACGTGATACACTTAATTGTGCAAATTCGATCATTAAATTGTGTAGTGTCTCGTTGCTCTGACAATACAAACAATCTTTCGGGTCACTCATCATAGTTTTAAAATTTTAATGGATTGGTTGTAAAAATAGTATTTTCTTTCCGGACGGATGTAGAAATATTATCTCATTTTGTTTTTTCTTCTTTTTTTCGGAACGGAGGCTTTACTACTAAGGTTCTCAGCCTCCTTCCGCGTACATTTATCCATATTTCACTCCCCGGAGATGCATAGTCAGACTTTACATAACCCATACCGATACCAATTTTTCGCAGGGGAGACATCGTACCCGAGGTAACTTCCCCTATTTTTTCTCCGGTTTCGTTTATTATTTCATAGCCTTTCCGGGCGATGCCCCGGTCTGTTATTTCAAAACCGACCAGTTTGCGGGATACTCCCTCTCTCTTTTGTTTCTCTAAGGCTGCCCGGTTGATAAACTCTTTCCCATCTGTAAATTTAGTGATCCATCCCAGGCCCGCTTCGATCGGGGAAGTGGTATCGGTAAGTTCGTTCCCATAGAGGCAGAACCCCATTTCCAGGCGCAGCGTATCCCGGGTACTCAGTCCTATCGGTTTGATCCCATACTCCCGGCCTGCTTCAAAGATCGCCTGCCAGATCTTTCCGGCGGCAGCAGGGTCAAAATAGAGTTCAAATCCTCCGGCTCCGGTGTAGCCTGTATGGGATATAATCACCTCTTTCTCTCCGGCCAGTTCTCCTACCCGGAAGGTATAATAAGGAATTTCCTTTAAAGGGACGGTAGTAAGTTTTTGCAGGGTATTGAGTGCTTTTGGTCCCTGGATAGCCAGCTGGGCTATACGGTCGGAACTGTTCTCCAGTTCGGCTCCTTCGCTGTTGTTGGATACACACCACTGCCAGTCTTTTTCGATATTGGATGCATTGACTACCAGCATATATTTCTCTTCTTCATACTGATAGATCAGCAGATCGTCTACGATCCCTCCTTCCCGGTTGGGGAAACAAGTATATTGTACCTTCCCGGGTTACAGCAGGGCTATATTGTTGGAGGTGATCTTCTGGAGGAAGGCCAGGGCATTCGGGCCTTTTACCCAGAACTCTCCCATGTGTGATACATCAAAAACGCCTACTCCGTTGCATACGGTGAGGTGTTCGTCAATAATACCTGTATATTCGGTGGGCATAGTGTAACCGGCGAACTCATGCATACGGGCTCCAAGTGCTATATGCGTGTCTGTGAAGGGTGTATGTTTCATAGGATGGATCTTAGTAGGTTATCGGGCCGATAGTTCGGCTATTTTTATAATTACCTGCATGGCTTTCTCCATATTCTGTACGGGAATAAATTCGTACCGTCCGTGGAAGTTAAGGCCGCCGGCAAAGATGTTGGGGCAGGGTAAACCTTTGAAAGAGAGTTGTGCACCGTCGGTTCCGCCGCGTATCGGTTTTACACGGGGTTTTACCCCGGCCTCTTCCATGGCCCGGAAGGCAAGTTCGATCACATGCATCACCGGTTCGATCTTCTCCCGCATGTTATAGTATTGATCCCGTATCTCTGCCGAAGCGACGGGAGAGTCGTATTCATAATTGATCTTCTCCACAGCTTCCTCAATGATCTTTTTCCGGTTCTCGAATTTTTCCCGGTCGTGATCTCGGATGATGTAAGTGAGGGTGGTTTGCTCTACATTTCCCTCCATACCGATCAGATAGAAGAATCCTTCGTATCCCTCTGTCTCTCCCGGAGTCTCCTTTTCCGGTAACATCCGGATCAACCGGTTGGCAGCCAGCATGGAGTTGATCATTTTGTTTTTGGCATATCCCGGGTGTACATTCCTGCCTTTGAAGGTGATTTTTGCATGGGCTGCATTGAAGTTCTCAAATTCCAGTTCTCCCAGTTCTCCGCCATCCATGGTATATGCCCAGTCGCAACCGAATGTCTCTACATCAAATTTATGGGCACCGACCCCTATCTCTTCGTCGGGATTAAAACCGATCCGGATCTTACCGTGTTTAATTTCCGGATGCTCTTTCAGGTACTCAATGGCTGAAATAATTTCAGCTATTCCGGCTTTATCATCGGCTCCCAGCAGGGTCTTTCCGTCGGTTACGATGAGGTCTTCTCCCTGATGATCCAGCAACTCCGGGAATTGGTCGGGAGATAAGACTATATTCTCTTCCCGGCAAAGTACGATATCCTTTCCGTCGTATGCTTTTACCAGACGGGGCGATACCTCTTTACCGCTCATATCGGGGCTGGTATCCAGGTGGGCAATGAACCCGATCACCGGTACTTCTTTGTCGGTATTAGCCGGTAGTGTAGCGAACAGGTACCCGTTCTCATCCAGGGTGATCTCTTCCAGTCCAAGGGTTTCGAGTTCGGTTTTCAGGTAGCGTGCAAATGTCATTTGCCCGGGTGTACTGGGAGTTACTCCGCTGTTCTCATCGGATTGTGTATCGAAAGTTACATAGTTCAGGAAACGATCTGTTACATTCATAGGTTTTAGTCTTTATATTCAGTATATAGTCAGAACTTTCCACACAGGAAAAGGTTCAACTTTCCGGGAAAGAAATCGTTCCTTTCCGCTGTTGCCTATAAAGTTAAAAAAAGAGCCTTGAAAAAACAAAGTATTTCAAGGCTCTTTTGTCTGTTATAGGTTATTAACGCTCTGTATCAGAAATAGCTGGTCCCGTCAGAACAGTGGGTACATACCTTGCATTTGGGAAGCCCGATAGCCTCTACCAATGTTTCCAGCGAATTGAACTGAAGCGAAGTAAGTCCTAATTGTTCTACAATGATCCGGACCATCTTATCATATTCGGGAGATCCGGTTTGGGCATATTTTTCCAGGTTTCTGTTCTCATCTCCTTCGAGCTCTTTAATGATCCGGCGGGTGATGAGCTCCAGGTCTGATTTGGAAGCGGTGAAACCGATAAAGGGACAGCTATAGATAAGCGGAGGACATCCGATACGCATGTGTACCTCCAGGGCACCGTACTCGAAGAGTATTTTTACATTGTCTTTCAGCTGGGTGCCTCTTACGATCGAATCATCACAGAAGATGATCTTTTTTCCTTCCAGCATGGCCCGGTTAGGGATCAGTTTCATTTTGGCTACCAGGCTGCGCATATTCTGGTTGGCAGGAGTAAAGCTCCGGGGCCAGGTCGGTGTATATTTGACAATGGCCCGGTGATAGGGAATTCCTTTTCCTTCTGCATATCCCAGCGCCTGGCCGATCCCGGAATCGGGTATACCGCAGACACAATCGGCTTCGTCGGTATCTTTTTGTCCCATCTTGAAACCGCTGGTAAAACGCACTTCCTCCGCATTCCGGCCTTCATAACTGGAAATAGGAAAACCGTAATAGACCCACAGGAAGGAGCATATCTGCATCTGTTCATTGGGCTTACGTAGTTGCTCTATACTATCAGCAGTAATATGTACAATTTCTCCCGGGCCTATATACCTGTCGATCTCGTAATCTAAGTTGGGAAAACTGTTGGTCTCGCTGGTTATGGCGTAGGCTCCCTCTTTTTTACCAATCACAACCGGGGTACGGTCCAGCTTGTCGCGGGCGGCTATAATACCGTTCTCGGTCATGATCAGCATGGAGCAGGATCCTTTTATTTTGTTGTAGACATTTTCAATGCCTTCTACAAAATCTTTTCCCTGTATGATCAGCAGGGTAATAAGTTCGGTCTGATTGGTATTTCCGGAGCTGAGTTCTGCCAGGTGCATGTTTTTGGCCAGTAATTCCTCTTCCAGTTCTGCTATATTGGTGATCTTAGCGACGCTTACAATCGCAAAACGTCCTAAGTGAGAGTTGATCACAATGGGTTGGGCATCCGTATCACTGATCACTCCGATACCTATGTTGCCGTCAAACTTGGATAGGACCGGTTCGAATTTACTCCGGAAGTATGCACTTTCCAGGTTGTGTATGGAGCGTGAAAACCCTTTTTCTTTAGAATAGGTTGCTAAACCGCCGCGGCGGGTACCTATGTGTGAGTTGTAGTCAGTACCGTAGAACAAATCGGTTACGCAGTCTGTCCTTGAAACTGTCCCGAAAAAACCTCCCATTATATTGTAGTTTTATTTTAAGATCGTCGCAAAAGTAGTAAAAAGCGGGGAGGTGGGAAAAGCTTTATTCAGAAATTATTCATTAACTTTGGCCTTGTAAAGAAGATTTAGTATGAAAGCACTTATCTGCGTATTTCTGGGAGGTGGGACAGGAAGCCTGCTACGTTATAGCGTTCAGTTACTTACAACCAGAGCCTATAACGGGCATTTTCCCTGAAGTACTTTTACCGTTAATATCCTGGGAAGCCTGTTGATCGGTATGTTCTATGTTCTTTCCGAAAAGTTCTCTCTTTCCCAAGAGGTAAGGCTATTGCTGACTGTCGGCTTTTGCGGAGGCTTCACCACCTTTTCTACTTTTTCTGCCGATGGACTGATGTTGCTCAGGAGCGGTGCGTACAGTTCATTTTTCCTGTATTCGGTGGGAAGTGTGATCCTAGGTATCATCGCTGTGCTGGCAGGAATGTGGTTGGTTAAATAGAAGAGTAAGGATGAAAAAAGCCCTGTTAAGAAAAAGGTTATTTTTAAGATCGTACCTCCCGCGCTTACCGTACGTTTCGGCATTCATGCGGCTCCGGTGCTTAGCTAGAGGGAGGAACGACTGGAAGAGGTGGTGTGTGAAAGGGAGGTGATCGCCGGTTCGGAGGTGGAGTATGCAACGGTGCAGAATGTACTATTCGATGGAGTGGTTTTTCAGGATTGCCGCTGGAAAGGGGTTCATTTCAATGATGTACGGTTTGTGAACTGCGATCTTTCCAATATGCTTCTTCCGCAATCTGTGTTTTACCGGGTCGAGTTTGAATCGTGCAAACTGCTGGGAGTGAACCTGATCGAATCTGCCTTTAATCATGTAAGGGTGCAAAACTGTAATTTACGGTATGCCAATCTTTCCGGTTCCCGGTTGCGTAGTGTGCTCTTTCAGGAAAGCGATCTGCAACAGGCTTTTCTGGAGTCCTGCAGGTTAGATCCGGGGCGTTTTGAGAAGTGTAATTTACGGGAAGGTGAATTCTCTTATACTTCGTTAAAAGGAGTGGACCTGAGAAGTAACGAGATAGAGGGGCTGCGGCTGAATGTGGCTGATCTCAGGGGAGCAGTAGTTACTAACTTACAAGCTGTTCAGCTGGCTTCATTATTAGGAATTATTATCAAAGAGACTGAATGAAAAACACACTTTTACTGTTTCTGCTGATGCTTTTTCCGGCAGGAATGCAGGGAATAGAGGTTTTGGAGTATCAACCGCTGGATCCGCAAAATCCGGTACTGTTCAGGGGAGATCATATTATTTATAAAGGGGAGAGAATAGAGTTAGGTCCCCGGGCCTTTTTTATTGACGGACGTTTTCCGGACGAGGTCATGGAGAAATATTCGTATGTTTTTAATTCTGTGGACAAGGCCGTAGCTGAATTAACGGATGGGCAGGAGGGGGATCCGATGGTGCTCTACCTGGCGCCTTATGTCTACTGGATCGATGATCCGGATGATCCGGCGATCCGTACTTCCCGGGCAGGACGGCCTCCTTTCAGACTGGAGATCTATTGCAACTGGCTTACTTTTTACGGGCTTTCGGATGATCCCCGGAATATAGTACTGGTCAGTAACCGGGGACAGACTTACGGAGCGCTGGGGAATTTTACCATGTTCTAACTGGAAGGAGAGGGTACGGCTGTAGAGAATGTTACGCTCGGTAACTATTGCAGCATTGACCTGGAGTATCCGTTGCTGCCTGAACTGAACCGGAAAAAACGGGCGGATGCTATTGTACAGGCACAATTGGCTATCTGCAAAGGGGATAAGATCACAGCCCGCAATGCTCATTTTCTCAGCCGGCTCAATACTTGTCCGCTAGTGGGTGGAAAAAGAACTTTCTTTCAAAACTGCTATTTTGAGTGTACGGATGATGCACTTTGTGGTACCGGGGTGCATCTGGATTGCCGGTTCACTTTTTATAGTTCCAAACCGTTTTATAGTACACAGGGCACCGGGGCCGTATTCCTGAATTGTAATATAGAGGTACTGACGGGATCCCGGCAATATTTTACCAAAGCCGGCGGGCAGGTCGCTTTGATCGATACCCGGTTTACCCATGCCTCCGACTCGCTTTATCTCGGATGGATGGATCACCCTTCTCTTACATTGCGGTGTTATCAATATAATGTGACCCTGAATGATTATCCGGTAGGGGTCGATCCGGATCATCCGGGAGTAACGGTGGATCTTACCGGTAAACCCCTGTTAAATGCCTATCGGATAGAGGATGAAGGAAAGGTGGTCTATAATACCTATAATCTGTTGCGGGGAGATGACGATTGGGATCCGGCAGGGATAAAGGAGGAGATCAGGCGGCTGGAGAAGAAGCAGGCAACCTCTTATTCCGATATTCCGGTCTCTATGAAAGCAGATCCCGGAAAAATAGAGTTCACAGCCGGAGAATCTGTGCCGGCTTTTGAGTTAACCTCTTTCCGGGGCGGCAGTTCTCCTTCCCGGGATTATCCGGTTCATTGGGAATTGACGGAACGAGATCAAACCTATCTGAGTCTGGAATCTCTGGGAAGTTCCTGGCAGGTTTCCGGAGTAAATGAAGAGGATCTATCCTATACGCTCTATCCAAAGGCGGTGGATACCAATGGGCTCGAAGGAAGTGTTGCCATTACAGTCAATCCTCCTTTACTGGAAGCTCCTCTTTTTATCCGGAAGCCGGAACTTTCCGGGGAGATCCCGGGAGTATGGCAGGTCAACTATACCATTGACCGGCGTGGAAGAGAGAACCAGTCGATGATTACCTGGTATCGTTGTTCCGATGAAAAAGGGGATCAG
Source organism: Bacteroides sp. (assembly GCA_021204375.1). Classification (GTDB taxonomy): domain Bacteria; phylum Bacteroidota; class Bacteroidia; order Bacteroidales; family Bacteroidaceae; genus Bacteroides. The sequence goes on along the minus strand of JAJPZL010000499.1, from coordinate 979 downwards.
GCCCGGCTGGTAGCTGTCAGCCGGCTGGACCGGCCTGAAAAGAGCTATGTGTTAACAGAGGGGGATATAGGGTCTTATATCATGGCGGAAGTAGAGCCCAGGCATCTCCGCTCTTTACCGGGTGAACCTGAAACCGTTATAAGTCCGGTCCCTGTGAAGGCTTCTGATGTACAGAACCGGAATAGACTATATACGGATTTCCGGAATTTCCCCACGGCTTATCAACCGGATATACTTCCGGGCCTCTGGACGGTAGATGGTTATAAACCGCTCGATGTACAGCCCTATGAATGGCAACCCTCCGGAGCGGATAGCTGGTTTTATGGAAAGGGGACAGATGGCGCAGTGGGGTATGGACTCTTACAAACGGAAAGAGGTGCCCGTCTGCTTTATACACCTGTTACTTCCCGTTCCGGCAATATGTCGGTGGAGTTAGTAGTGGACCCCTGCAAGAGTGCCGGTCAGGGATTTGGAAGTGCTACCGGACAGTATATGGATATCTATATTAAATTTGATACTTACACACTCACCGGATATGCCCTCCGGATTGAGCGGACACCCAAAAATGACTGGGCGGTAGATTTCAGTCTGGTCTGTTATAAGGATGGGGTGGTTACTCCTCTTACTGAACCGGTAACTTCGGTCTGTTACCGTACGGATTGCAGGATCAGGCTGGAAGTAAGGGATAACCGTTTAAAAGCGACTGCCTTTACTACCACTCCTCTCCCTGAAATAACGAATCCTTCCGTGGTTGCTTCTGTGGAACTGGAAGCACCGGTTGAAGAGAATGGATGGGGTGGTACGGGTGTTCAGCACACCGGTTCTGCCGGTGGGAATGCTACTATGTTGCATGAGATGCGCATTACCTGGGGTGAATAAATCTTTTTTATGAATAAATGAGTATGAGGTCGCTACCGGTGAAGTACTGATCACTCTCTCTATATAATTAACTAAGTTTTTAGGAAAGCACACTTTATTC
>JAJPZL010000502.1 GCA_021204375.1 Bacteroides sp. | reverse complement strand
TTTGGAGTCATTTAAAACCGGTAGATTAAAAGAGATTCTTGAGGTGGTAAATAAAGACAAAGATCTGGATATTCAGATCCGCAGTAATTACCTGAATGTTTATTACAACGGGGGCAATATTGCTAAGATTTATAGTGAAACGAGTATACAGTTTGATAAGTTTTATTTTTGTTTAGATAGAAAGAAAAGCTCTAAAGAAGATGAAGAGGCGAATAAAAAAGAGACAGAAGAACTGAAAGAGAAAAAGAATAACCTTCTCTTTTATTTTAAAAAAGGAGCGTATGAACTCTATTTTACAGAAGCAAAGCACATATGGATAAATGGTTCGAGGTAAATCCAAAGCCGGAAAGATTCGCCCAGCATATACTCTCTGTCAATAATCAATATGGAAAATCAGACTACACCATCCTTGATCTGGAATATCAGGTAAGTGAACTTAGTGAATTCAGATGCGAATATCCTAATAAAGACAAGCCGAAAAAGCCAAGATTTGATATCATTGCTGTAGATAGAGAGGGAAGTCTTTGTGTGATTGAATTAAAAAAAGGAGAAAGAGCTTTATCCGGAGTTTGCGGATTAAAAGAACATTGGGAGTGTTACAAAGCATCTATCGGCAGGAATACAGAACCCTTTGTGAAGGAGATGAAATTGGTATTGAAACAGAAAAAAGCTTCGGTTTAATAGATAAGAGAGTGGATATAACGTTACCGGAACCTAAATTTTTATTTGTATACATGTACGATGATCGATCACTAAAAGAGGAGCAGGATAGATATTTTAGGAAAGAATACGATAAAATAGGAGAACCCATCGGCATCATAAAATTAGAGGAGACTACCTGTAAGCTTTTAAATCCATGAAGATAACCATTCATCGCAGACAAAACCAGATTGGTGGTTGTATTACGGAGATCTCCACTCTCAAAACCCGGATATTTATTGATCTGGGACATAATTTACCGGATCATACAGGGATTGCTTCCGATAACCTGGCCAATAAAGAAGCCATAGAGCATTTAACTGCCGGAGTGGATGCTATATTCTACACTCACTACCACGGCGATCACCTTGAATTGTTTCATCTGGTACCTGATGGTATTCCGCAGTACATCAGAGAAACAGCCCAAAAAGTTGTTATCCGTAAATATCAACAATTAACCTATATGGCCGGTAAAGAGGAAGAGTATACCTGCAACCTCTCCAAAGTAGAGAAAACGAGGTCGCTTAAAGCGGGGCGAACCGTATCCATAAATGATATGAAGATAACCCCCTATTTTGTGAGTCACTCAGCCTACGAATCGTTTATATATCTGACCGAAGTAGAGGGAAAAAGAGTACTGCACACTGGAGATTTCAGGGATCATGGCTATGTAGGAAAAGGTTTAAAGAAGATACTGAAGAAAATAGTGGATAGAGCTCCCATAGATATTCTGATTATCGAAGGTACTATGCTATCCAGAGAGGGAGAACAGGTGAGAACTGAAAATGACCTGCAAAAGGAGGCTTTGAACATCATGTCGAAGTATAAGAATATTTTTATTCTTTGTTCCTCTACCGATCTGGAAAGATTGGCTACCTTTTATGCAGCCAACAGCTAGATCCATCACAGACCTTTTGTTTGTGACGAGTATCAGAAAGATATTTTGCAGATATTCTCCGGGTCAGCGGGGCAAAAACAATCCATGTTCAATTTTTATAAAGTATATGACTTCAATAAGGAGAACGAAAAGTTACTGAAATATATGGACGACAGAGGGTTCTGTATGTTAGTGCATTCGACAGAAAAGTTCTCTGGCTATTACAATTTCTTAAAAAACACCATAGAGGAAGATGAAACTGTGCTGGTCTACTCGATGTGGGGCATGTATATTCACTCCGAAAGCAAACACAGGAAAGAAAACTATCTGAATTTTGTCAGTCAGTTCCCTCACATAGAAAAACTCCATACAAGCGGGCATGCTTCTTCGAGGTGTATTGCCGATGTTTGCAGGCAAGCAAATCCCTCACAGGGAATTATCTCTATTCATGGGGAGTGTGCGGAAGATTTCTATTCGCTTGATCTTCCGGATTTATTGAAAGAGAAAATAATTACCTCCTCTACCGTTACACTTTAATCCATTACTATGACACCAACCATAGCCATAGGAGATATTCACGGGTTGACTACCTGGAAGGGTATCGTAGAAAAGCATCCCGACTGTAAAATAGTGTTTTTAGGCGATTACCTGGACCCTTACGAGAACATTCCACGAAATTATTACTGAGGAATTTACAACAGATCATTCGCCTGAAAAAAAGGCGACCGGAGGATGTTATACTTTTGCTTAGTAACCACGATATGCACTATATCACTGACAGGATAGAACAGTGTTTCCGGTACGATTATGATCTGTCTGCGAAAGTCGCTGAAATCTTTTCTACCCATAGAGAGCTGTTTCAGTTTGCCTATCAGGAAGAGAACTGCATCTTTACGCATGCAGGTATTGTCTATAAATGGTTTGTGAATAGCTTTAAAGGTGATATAGAGCAAAACATAGCTTATCAACTTAATAATCCCCGGCCGGAACAAGAAGTAGCATTGTATTTTTGTAGTAAAAAGCGGGGCGGATTCGACGAGACGGGAGGGATCTTTTGGGCGGATATTGAGGAATTGTACAAGCCTTTGCAAGGATATACCCAGGTGGTAGGGCATAATCGGGTGAAAGAGATAACAGAATATACTAACAATGGAGGACGGATCATTTTCTGCGATTGCCTGTTTAATGAGGGATATTTAAGTATAGTATAAATGAGATACCCTGAAAGTAAATAGCAGAAAGAATCTTTTGTAACAAAGACCCACACAAAAGAAATTCTGATCGCTACTTCGCTTCGTCCGCAGGAAAGATACTATTCTCCGTTTCCGGCAAATAACTACTCCGGATCCGCCACTCCTGCGGATAGAGATTATTGGCCCGGTTCCCGATATTTTTGGCGAATCCCAGGGGAATACCTTTCCAGGTAAGTATAATATATCCGCAGGGAGTGTCGGGTGGGAGGATTAAAGCTTCACTGCGCAGGTAGGAGAGAGCCTGCCGGTAAGATAACTCATAGGCGGGAAAAGCTGTTTTATTAAACAACGTACTTATAGCAAGCGCATGCCGGGGAATGATATTCTTCCCTTTTACCTCTGCTATCTCTACTCCGGACTGAATAACATGGAGTGCAGAACGTAGGGAGAGTCGCTTTTCCTGTAAGGTTGTAGGAAATGCTGAAATAACTCCGTTCCGGCTCTCCAGGTGGTAACTTTCAGGTGATTGGATCCATCCGGAAATTTCTACCGGTACCTTTTCTGCCGGCTGTCTCTTCTTCTCTCTTTTTTTAGGGTTTCTTTTCTCTCCTTCCTCTTCTGTATCAGATTTCCGAACGATAGCTAAGAAAAATCCTTCTCCACGGGTACGATGGGGGAAGAACCGGTATACAGGAAATTCCTGGTTCCACATATTGCCTGTAATGTTCCAACTTTCGGGAGTATCTACAGGAAGAACGGTTGCACCGAATTCATTGCATATCCAGGTTATGTTCTCTTCATTCTCCTGCGTATTATAGGTGCAGGTACTGTAAATAAGAATTCCTCCCGGTTTTAGCGCTTTCCAGCAATCGGTAATGATCCGTTGCTGACGTTTCCGGCAAATCTCTACATTTTCCGGGCTCCATTCCTGAATAGAAGCAGGATCTTTCCGAAACATCCCTTCCCCGGAACAGGGAATATCGGTAACGATCAGATCAAAGAATGCGGGTAGTCCGGCGAAGTCCCGGGGATCATTCTGGGTAACCACACAGGTGGGATCACCCCATTTAGCCAGATTCTCTGCCAGTATCACATTGCGGCTCCGGATAACCTCGTTGGATACTAACAAACTACCTTCCGGCAGCAGGCTCCGCAGGTGGGTCGATTTACCTCCCGGTGCTGCGCAAAGGTCCAGTGCAGTAACCGCCCCAGTAATATATTGGATGACGGCTTGTTCCAGGAACATGGAGGAAGCTCCCTGTACATAATAGGTGCCGGCATGAAAAGCCGGATCGAAGGTAAATGCCGGACGCTCTTTCAGGTAGTACCCTTCTTTACACCAGGGAATATTTTCCAGCTCATTCGAAACAGATGAAAAAGAAGTACCGGAAATTTTCCGGCCATTCAGGCGAATGGATATGGAGGCCTCTTCCTCTAAGGCTTTTCTGAGTTTATCAAACTCTTCCTGTCCCAGCAGGGAGAAGGTTGACTGAATAAATGCGTTGGGTAAATTCATATCATTATCTATAGTGGCAAAGCCGGCTACAAAAATAGGAGAGTTTTGCCGAAAAGTGAAATTTTTTTCTTCCCTTTGCAACTTTAGTACATTTTTGATATGTCTAATCCTCAGAACAAAGAAATAATTAAATACCTGACTGATATGAAACATTTATTAATTGCTTTATGCCTGTTGATGATCCTGCCCGCATGGGTCTCCGCATCTGATCCGGTAACAGTGCAGGACACCCTAGCCGGACAGACTGAAAAAAGGGAGATCGCAGATAGCCGTGCCAAAGAACTGGAAGAGAAATGGGACGAGATCGATCCGAAATGGGAGAAAGAGAAGGGGAACTCTTCTTTCAGTACCGGATGGAACTAGAATGGTCTTAAGGGATTTGAGGTGGGTGATACTCTTATAGCCCTGGTAGCTATAGTCCTTATTTCGGTATGCCTGTATTTATTGTATTGATCGTCTTTCTGTTTAGATACTTTAACCGGCGGGCCAAATACCGCGTGGCTGAAAAGGCTCTCGCTTCCGGACAACCGATACCGGAGGGGTTGTTCAAAGGGGGGGATCCGGATACAGACCTGACTGAAAAAGGGATTAAAAATATATGTGTCGGGCTGGGGCTGTTTATTTTCCTCTGGGCTGTTACAGGAAGGTTTGGAGTAGGTTCTATCGGACTGCTGGTCTTCTTTACCGGAGTCGGAGAGTATCTGATCGCTCGTTCCAGGAATTCAGACAGGCGTAGAAGAGGCGAATGAGCCAACTTAACGACATATCGCTGGTCGCACAGGTCGTGGTGTTCAGGAACACCAGGGCCTTCGACTCGTTGGTCAGGAAATACCAGTCGCAGGTATGGCGGTTTTTCCTGAACCTGACATTGGGCGATATAGCGTTGAGCGATGATCTGGCGCAGGATACTTTCCTGAAAGCTTATACCCATCTGGCCTCTTTTAAAAATCTTTCCAGCTTCTCTACCTGATTATACCGGATTGCATATAATGTATTTTATGATTATATTCGTAGCCGGAAAGAGACCAGTGATATCGATCTTTATGAAGTGGATCGTGTTCATTATACAGAGCAGGAGAATGTAGGACGGAAGATGGATATTTACGAGGTTCTTCAGGAACTCAAAGAGATAGAGCGTACCTGTGTCACTCTTTTTTATATGGAGGATGTAAGCCTGGAAAAGATCGCGGATATTGTGGAGGCTCCTGTGAATACGGTAAAAAGCTATTTGTCGCGTGCCAAACGGAAAATGGCGGACTATTTAAATAAGAACGGATATGAAAGAAATGGATGATAAAAGCCTGAAACTCTTTTTGAAGGAGAACAGGCAGGAGATGGAGGATAACGGCTTTACCCGGCGGGTGATCAGCCGGTTGCCGGAGCGTTCGTGGAAACTTTCGCGGATCTGGGTCGCTTTTTGCAGTGTGATCGGTATCTCACTCTTCTGGTATCTGGACGGGCTTGCCTTACTGAAAGAGTTCCTGCTGGATATCTTTGTAGATGTAGCCTATGGTAACGGGCTGGCTTTTTTAGATCCTAAATCGGTAGTGATCGTTGTTCTTGTTTTAATCACTTTAGGTATGAAGCGTTTGTGCTCGTTGGATTAAACGTTTACAGGAGGAGTCCGACACACAGTAATATACCTAATAGTAACATATTGCGAGAGGTCTCTCCCAGGATCCCATTCAAGGCTTTTCCTTCCCGGATCTGTATCATTTTCTGCCAGGTGCGGATGTGTGGGATGAGGTAAAATTGCGGCAATACAGCGGCATAGAGATGCCCGGCCGGAATAAAAGAGAAACATAACCAGGCGGCTACTATTCCCAGTAACAGATAGAGATAACGTCCGAAAGGTTCTCCAAAGCGTACTACTACCGTTCTTTTTCCGGAAATACGATCGGCATCCCGGTCCCGGTAATTATTCACTACCAGTAAAGTATCTACTGCGAGTCCGCACACCAGGGAAGCAGGGATCAATAACGGAGTTCCCTGCAAAGCCTGTACGTAGTAGGTTCCGCAAACGGGTACAAATCCGAAAAAGAGAAGAACCAACGTATCTCCCCAACCGTAATAAGAGAGTGGATAAGGACCGGTGGTATAGAGAAAAGCAAACAGCACACAGAATATTCCTATCCCGATAAGCCACCAGCTTCCATAGAAAAGCAGCGTCAGCCCGGCCAGGCAGGCGGTCGAGATTGTCACAACGATCCCTTTTTTCATGGCTGAAGGAGAGATCCACCCCTGTGCACAGGCCCGTTCCGGTCCCAGCCTGTCTTCGCGGTCGCTTCCTTTTAGAAAATCGAACAGGTCGTTGATAAAGTTGGCTGCTATCTGCATCAGGATAGCAAACAAGGCACAGATCAATGTCGGGGGTGGGTTAAATTTACCCTCGGCAGCAGCCAGGGCGGTTCCGATACATACAGACATCAGAGCACCCGCCAGTGTTTTGGGACGGGCAGCCAGGAGCCAGGCTTGTAAAGAATTTTTTTTTACTTCAACCATTTTGTTTTGGGATCTGTTTTTGAGTTTTGCAAAGATACAATAGTTATATTTGCAGGCAAAAATAAATGATGGTATGAACCGAAGCCTGTTTTTGCTTCTTTTTTTTCCTTTTATTCTTTCATCTTGTGTAACAACCCGGTATGGATCACATCCGGGCGTAGGGAGAGTAAAAACTACCGGTTTATTCATTCTGATGTACCGCCTGCTTTTGATGGTTTCCGGATTGCCTTTATCTCCGATTTCCATTATAAAAGTCGTTTTACTCAAAAGAGGCTGACAGGGTTGGTGAATACATTAGCAAAGCTCTCTCCAGATCTTTTATTGATGGGAGGAGATTACCACGAAGGATGTGAGTATGTACCGGAACTTTTTGTAGCCCTCTCTTTAGTTACTCCTCTCTATGGAACGGCAGGTGTATTAGGTAATCATGATTATTACCGGTGTTACGACCTGATCAAAGCGGAGATGGAGCGGTATGGGATGAAGCTATTGGAGCATCAGGTGGATACTATCCGAAAAGATGGAGAGTTTATTCTGGTAGCAGGTGTCAGAGATCCGTTTGATCTTATACAGAATGGTGTTTCACCTACTACTGAGTTGAGTGATCCCGATTTTGTCATTTTGTTGACCCATACGCCGGATTATGCGGAGAATGTTCCCGTACCACATACGGATCTGGCACTGGCCGGTCATACCCATGGAGGATAGGTAAAATTGTTAGGGATCTATGCGCCGGTAACTAATTCCCGATACGGGAAACGGTTCCTGAGTGGAATGAATAAAACTTCGACGGATATACCGGTTATTACTACCAACGGACTGGGAACGTCCCGGCGTAACCTGCGTGCTTTTGCGCCCAGTGAAGTGGTGATGATCACGCTGGAGCGGAAACCGCAATGCCTGCTCTTATTTTATTTTCGGAAACAGCATGCCTGTCTTTTTCCGGTAGCCTACATATTCCGGTTTATTCTGAAGCTGGCGTTTTTCCATCAGGGGAATACTGATAAAGATAAAGAGCAATGTATTGACTAAGGCCCCGGTTCCTGTCCATAGGTACTGATTGCCACCTACAGAGATCAGCATGATAAACACACCCCACCACATAGCTATTTCTCCTGCATAGTTGGGATGGCGGCTGATACTCCATAAACCTGCATTGCAAACTTTACCCGGATTGTTCCGCCGGAAAGCATGGATCTGCCTGTCTGCCACCAGTTGCAGGGTAGCAGCCCCGATACAGACCAGGAAACCTGCATAGGTAAAAAGAGTAGGTTCAGCAGAGAGTTGCATCAGGTAAATTCCCGGTATCATAGCCAGAAAGACGATGATAGTGAGCATCAGGTTGATCTCGGTAAAGTTGACTAATTGCCAGATCCGGGGAAATTTACTTTTATATTTATCGTATCGTCAGTCCTGGGTTTTCAGGTTTTTAAAAGTGATATCCCAGTTTACCGTGAGCCGGATCCTCCAGTACCATACGGCTATCAGTAACAGGATCGAAGATATATCAAAAGCTTCCCAACGGATAGCCATAATAGTAAATATAACAGGTGGAGCTACACTCCAGTAAGGATCATATACAGAAGAGTTCCTGAAAATGGCTCCTATCAGCCATACAAATACCGTTGCTACAAAGTCAACCCAGAAGAGTCTCAATAGAATATGTTAGGCCGGGTCCATACGGTAGAAGGTAAGTATCCCTACCATTATGGCAAAGAGATAAGTAAAAAATATCATGATAAATCCCCATTTACGGGATTTGTAGAGCCTGTAAGCCGGTGTATTGGTTTTCATAGCAGAGTGTTTGTTGTCCCTGAAAAGTATTTATACCCTTTTCAGGGATGTTATTGTATTGTTGTAAAATGGATTAAAGTTCAATGATCTCTTCCGGGCAATCAGTCAGTTTCCTGACCCCTTCCTGTGTTACTACCCAGGAGTTCTCGATCCCTACGGGTCCTATTTCCGGAATAATGATCTTGGGTTCCAGTGCAAATACCATTCCCGGCTCCAGTATCTGTTTGACACGGGGCGCCAATACCGGAGCTTCATTGATCTGTAGTCCGATACCGTGTCCGATAAAGCCTGCCTGCTGTCTGGTACCCATGAACTTGTCGGCAAATCCTTCACGGGTAACGATCTCAATCGCTTTGTTATAGAGGTCTTCACAGAGTGTTCCCGGTTTAGCCAGGACAGCCACTTCGTTCTGTATTTCCAGGCAAACCTGGTGGGCCCGCAAAGCTTCGTCACTCAGTTTATCGATGGAGTAGACACGGCTCATATCACACATATAACCGTTGAAATTCCCGCCGATATCTACCATTACGCTCTGTCCGCTACGCAGGAAATTGCCGTTGGCTCCTCCCGGAAGAGTAGGGTCCAACCCATTACCCCCCAGGGCAAAGTCGTAAGGGGAGGGGGCTTCGGCATTGCTTCCGGTAAGCACACTACCCATAAATATCTCCATGCTCTGTCCGAATACCCGGAAAATACCCAGGCATCCTTCCAGCCGCATCAGGCGTTCAATTTCGATGGAGAACTCCAGATCGGTCATACCATCCCGATATACAGAAGGGATCTGGCTATATGCACGTATATGTGCAGCGGCGGCCTTTTCAAACATCCTTATTTCAATGGGTGTTTTGATCGCCCGTGCTGTGCGGATCAGAGGAGTACCATTCACACAGGTGGAAGATTCAAAGACTTTGGCTAAGCGGCAATATTCCGTATAAGGAAGTTCATCTCCCTCCAGCATCAACGTTTCCGGTATAGCCACCCCTCTTTCCTGTAACAGGGCCGGGATCTGTTCGGGTTTGCGGATAGACACCACCTGTTCGCCGGTGATATTATTCGGGCGTTTTATGAAAAGTATTCCGTTACCACGTACGGGAAGATAAAGATATCCACTGATCACTCTTCCGCACGTATAGATCATATTTACATTGCATGTAATAAGGGCGGCGTCAATACTCTTTTGTACCATCAGGTTACGTATCTTATCGCGCCGTTCTTTAAGTTCCGAATGTATTTGCATTTTAAAGATTTTTTCTTGTACCTGCTACAAAAGTAATATATTATG
>JAJPZL010000201.1 GCA_021204375.1 Bacteroides sp. | reverse complement strand
TATAAACACTTTAAATTAAAAAAAGAAGCCTATGATTTCAATGAGTGATGCTATCTGTTCTCCACTAAGCCGCCCGGGTGGCAGGTGTGCTACGGGTGCTACCGCACAAAAGAGAAGTGTCACATTTAACTGATTATTAATCAGCCTTATGTGACACCGTGCTACCAAAATGACGTTTTTAAATAAATAGAAAATACTTTGTTTTGCCGGCTTCGTAGTTATACAACAGCCCTGTGAAACCGGCTATAACAAAAAAGATCCATTAACCAGGCCATTCAACCATTCACTGATTGATCTCTTTTGCCAACTCTTCCACAGCATGTACTAAAAAGACATACGGTGTAGCTGTAGTAATGATAGCCTCACTTTCTCCCTAAAAGAAAGGCCAGTCATCATTATTCTCATAAAAATCGGGTTGCAGGAACAAAAGTCCCGGAACCACCCCGCCCGCAATAAAGGTAAAATCTGCCCGGTTACTGCCATACGTAACCTTTTTAGATCTACCCCCGATGGTGGCAACGAACGAAATATTGGAATAAGGATGGCAACCCAGAATGTAATTCAATCCTTTGAAAACATACTCCGCATCCATTATATCCGGATAATGCTTATGCACAAAGTAATTATTTATTGCCAAGCTCATGATCGGTGTATTACCGGCCCACCTGCGTCCGCCCATAGGAACTCCATACGGGCTTTGTGCAGCAATACCATCCACCTCCTCTTTGTATTTCAGAATAAAAGGCCGCAATTTTGCATGAAAATCTGCTCCCATATAAGGATAGGCCATAAACGCATAGGTAATACCATTGGAAATAGAAATATTGCCCGGCATGTTGGTATGGATAGCAGGAGTATTTAATAGATTCCAGAAAGCCTGTTCAAATGCACTTTTAAACCGCTCCTCTTTTGTAGTAATAAAGAGCTGGAGCGCGGCCGATAAATAACTATTACCAAATCCCCGTCCCTGGCGCACCTCCATGCCCTGGGGAGTATCCTCATTCTCATTCCACATTTTCAATGCACCATTCAGCGCTTTTTGGGCCAGATCAGGATTGAAATCTTTTAATACCCGGCTGGCACCTGCCAGAGAAGCTGCTGTAGAGTAGTTTATAAAAGAGCTTCTTATGGTAAAGACCCAACGGTCATCCATCGTACCACTGGAGACACCATCCGATTCATAAGGTTTCAGAGCCGGATTATAAGGCAGATTGTTCGTAATGGCAGAAGCATCCCCCAGATGATGGTACTGATGCAGGTTTCCTACCACGATTCCCCGCACCGGATGCCCTACATTTTCAATTTGAGCCACCAAAGCCAGTACACCGTGCTCTATCTGTTGCAGCATATCATTCTTTCCGTCGGGACGATGGAGATCCGTATATTTGGTCTACTGGTCTACAAACGTCATATCCCGGTCGGGAGCAAAAGTCTCAAAGATCCTGACCAGGTCCATTACTACCGTATTATGAGAGCCCGTCTGGATATCAAAATCCCCGGCATTATACCAGCCACCGACACTCAGGCCCGGAATACGTTCAAACGGTTTAAAGCGGGTATCGGTCGTATCTCCCATGCTATACCCGTCAAAATGGTTGTGGTTGAGCAGAGCCTGCAACGCATCATCCTGGTGAGGATTCCCGTGCCATACCCTATAGCCTTCATTGACGGTCATGTGATCCATCTGTACCGGTAACCACACATCCATAGTTGTGTGCCAGATACCCTCATATACACTCTTATCAATAGGGAAAGCATTCGTCTGATGCGCTCCGTAACGGATATAATAGAGTCCCGGTTCTTTGACAGAACTAAAATCAAAAGTGACATAATTATAACGCAGGTATCGTCCCCAGACAGAAGTACCGGCAGTAAACTTTTCTACCTGTGTTCCATCTTCCAGGATCTGGTACAAGGTGGCCGCCGGCAAAGGTGTATCGTTCTTATCCAGTTCGATCACAGCCACTTTTTACTGGGCAGGTGTATAACCTACCTGTGAAAACCCGATCACCGGTTCCCGGATCCAATCCGGTACCGCATTCGGCTCTACATATCACTCCAGCACTTTACCTGTTTTTCCTTCCGGCAGCACACTCCGCACCACATACCAACCGTTCTGAGCCAGGATGCGCCCGTCAAAAAACAGGAGATCCGCATCCGACGTAATAGTTACCTGCCGCTGCGGATTATCCGGAGCAAGTACCAGGGTCTTTGCGGTCGACAGAGGAATGGGTTCCGGGAATTCATTCCTGCCGCGGTCATTAAAAGTAGTATGCCCGTATATCTGTTTTATCTTCTCTTCTCCGGGACGCATATAGGTATCACCGGCAGGATAATGCGGGAACAACCTGGGGTTTCCATCCGCCAGATAGATACTTTCCCAATAAGCGGGAGGAAGGAACTCAAAGTTCAATCCGGCCCTTCCCACCAACTCCCGGGGAACAGGCTTCTCCAGAATAACCTGGATCAGGAAACCTTTTCCCCAGGGAGTTACCTTTAATTCAGAATCAAAATCAAAATCCTCGTACCGGAGCACAGTAGAGATGGAATTTCCTGCCTGATCCACATTCCGGCTTACAATAGCCGGGGCCAGGTCCCATTGCTCCGGTGTATTCTGTAACCGGACCGCCCCTCCCGTAGCCGTTCGTACCCCGTGATGGATCAGCTCTATCCCAGCGGTCTTCTCGTCGAAAAAGATAGGATTATACCGGTTGCTGTATACCAATACATTGACACCGGGAGTTTCGAAATACTCCAGGTCATTCAGCTTAAGTTACTGGCTGTAAGAGAACCTGCTGCATACCACCAGCAGAAAAAAAATGAAATTACTATATCTTTTCATACGTAGACGATATGATAAGTTACCTGTTTTATTTCTTCTTAAAAAGCAAAGGTGCGAACTCATTGAGACACCGGCGCCAGGTCAGGAATTCGTGGGCTGTTCCCGGAGATTCATAGTATATAGTATGGATCCCCGCAGCTTTCAATCCCTCACTCAGGTTCCGGGTCCTTTCCGGCCGCTCTTCAGAGCCAATCCCCAGGAAGAATACATGTACCTTTTCATTAAAGGTTTTCGGATCTTTGAAAACACCGTTATAGGCCTTATCCAGCTGGTTGAGATCCATCTGTCTCGCACTACTGAATCCGCCAATATAAGAAAATTTATCTATATTATTCAGCGTGGTATTAAACGTTTGTAGTCCACCCCAGGAAAGACTGGCCATGGCCCGGTTCTCCCGATCAGTCAACGCACGGAAATTACTCTCTATATGCGGTATGATCTCATGGATCAATATACGGGGAAAATCGGCTCCGAACTTTGCTCTTGCTTCACCCGGATCTTCGCCCGGTCCCATCCGGAGCACCTCGATATTCCCGTTATCCATGACCACGATCATAGGTACCGCTTTGCCTTCTGCTATCAGGTTATCCATGATAAAATTCATTTTACCCTGATTGGCCCAACTGGTTTCATTCTCTCCCATTCCATGTTGCAGGTATAGGACGGGATACTTACGGTAGAGATTCTTATCATATTCTGCCGGTGTATATACTAAGCATCGGCGCCACTTTTTGCGTACGTCCGAGTAGTACCAGCTTTCACTCACCACTCCGTGAGGTACATTCTTCGGTTTATAATAATCCACCCCTTTTTCGAGGATCTCAATACCGCTTACCCATTTACCCATGTCAAAAAAGGGCTTGCCGTTCGTGTCTGCCGTACTGACCCCATCCACAATGATCTGGTAATAGTGGAAGCCGACCACTTCCGGTTCTTTGGATACGAGGGTCCAATAGCCATCCTCCTCCTTAGTCATTTCGCCACGGAAACTGATCTCCACCCTTTGGGCATCCGGAGCATGGACCCTGAAATGAACACGGTCGTCCTCCCCCACCCGGGGATAATCTGCCCCGTTGATACTGTGTTCGTTGTGGGTTGTTCCTGCCGGGTACGTTTGCGATTGTGCCTGTAAGACTACAGGCAGTATACATAAAAGGATAGAAAAGATCTTTAATGCATTCTTCATGGTTTCAATGATTTAATTAATAATACAATTACCCGTCCGGAGATAGTTCCGATATTATGAGAACCGGAAGAACAACTCTATCCGAGTAATTAACGATAAAGGTACGGGATTGCTCCTGTAGGAAAGCACACTAATTTTTATTTAAAGCGGATTTTTCTGATCGCAAAAATATTCCACCTTAAAAAAAAAGAAAAGTCCTCCTTAACATATCACCCTGTTTTAAAAAAGGGTGTATGGTAAAAAGGTCTGAGCAGCTGAATTCTACGAAAGTAGCCGGAAAGGATATCCCTTCCGGCTACTTTTAATAAAGCTATCTCTCCCTTTTAGAAAGTATATTTCAAACTAAGCTGTCCTCTCCAGCGGGAGTAGTAATCATTGTAGGAGTGCATATTATAATCGGCATCATGGAGGAACTGGAATTCACCATTGTTATAATTAATAGGGTTGTAATAAGCTGCGGAACCACCTGTTGAGGAGGTACGGCCCCATTTCTTATTAAACATATTCCCTACATTGATAATATCAAATGACAGTTCAAAAGAGTGTGTATTACGACCGGCCCTGAAACTGAATTTCTGTACTAAATGGAAGTCGAAATGGTGCTCAAACTTCTCATTATCTGCATAACGTTCGTAATATTCGCCACGGTGTTTGCTCAGATAAGGATCGTTAGCAAGCCATGCCTTCATATTGTTCTTTTGCTCGGCTATGGTATATTTATCGTCAGCTTTGAATGCCATCTGATCAATCTGTGCATCCGTAGGAATAAAGATCAGATCATTACCATTGGAACTGTCACCATTTAAATCTCCGTCATAATAAACAGAATAAGGAGCTCCGGTTGAACCGGTATAGAGTAATCCCACAGTAGTAGACCACTGCCGGGCATATCTTTTAGTATAAAATGCGGAAAGATTAATACGGTGAGGAATATTAAATGCAGAGAATCCTAATTCCGGATCATTCGGATTGCTTCGGGTATAATTATAGTTCCAGTTTGACTGGGCTACCGAAGAGGTTCCACTGTTGACAGATTTGGAACGGGCAAATGTGTAGGATCCCATTACATCCAGTCCAAAGTCGAATCTCTTTTCACCTTTCAAAGATAAATTATAGGAATAACCTTTGCTGGTATTGGACAAAGCATAAATAGAATTATAGTTAGTACCGGTCGTTACTTGTTTAAACATAGGACGCTGGTCAAACGTAAGTCCGGTCACTTCTCCAAAAGTTTTTCCGGTTGCCTCATAAGCAAGGTTCTGGTAAAGAATATCATTCAAGGTTTTCGAATAGATAGCTTCCGCTGTCCAGTCTATCCCTCCCAGTTCGAAGTCAAATCCTACATTAGCACGGAAATTCTGAGCAATTTAAAATCGTTACTAAATACATTGATCATCTGACTCCCGGAGGCAGCTAATTTATTCGTATTTTGTGTTTGCTTGGTCGGATCTAAGATCAAAGAAAGCTCTTCTGCAGAACGGGTATCGTATGTAGAAAGCTGAATCCCGGTATTAGAGAAATTATTACTTAACCAGACAAAAGGGATACGACCGGTAAATATACCTACACCTCCCCGCAGAATATATTGATTATCATCATCCAGCTTCCAACGGAAGCCCAAACGCGAAGAGAACATAGGGGTACTGCTCAGTTTCTCATTTGTTTTAAACCCCCATTCTTTGGAGGCTGCATACTCATTAAATCCGGCATTTTCAGCAGGAGTATCAAAAAAGAGTGGAATATCAATACGAAGTCCTAAAGTTACATCAAACTTATCGGTAGCATTCCATTTGTCCTGTGCATATAAATCCAATTGTGCCGCTCCAAAAGCTGCTTCCCACATCGGATCTCCGGTTACCTCTACATTGGCCTGAGAAAAACGATAACGGTTTATATTACCTGCATAAAAATCACTTACACTACTATAGTAATAGGTTCCATAAGCATCCTGTATAAAAAGATTGGAAATTTATAGAATTCATTGTGAGTTCCAAAAGTCAGCGTATGGGCACCTTTATACCAGGTAAGGTTATCGGTTATCGACCAGATATCCTGATTCAGCTGGTTAGCCATGGAAGAACGTTCGTTACCAATATTGAGGGTACCATCCCCCACATTGGAGATACTGATCATCGGGAACGGATCACCCGGGTCACGCTGATCCCGTACACAGACATAAGAAGCACAAAATTCATTACTTAACTGATCTGAAAAACGGCTCTGCAATTCGGCAATAAATGTATTTGTTTTGGAAACAAAGTCATAACTATAATCCGAAGAGTTGAGATTGGATGCATTACTGCTACTATTTAACTGTTTGGCAGAAACCAGGCTCCAGCGGACAGCGGCTTTATGTTTATCATTTATATTCCAGTCGAACTTAACCCCTGCTTTATCAGATTTGGTATATATATCCGAATCACTGAATGAACCATTATAAGTTACTCCTTGTTCTTCAGCCATTTTTTTAATGGTTTCCATAATTCTTTGGGCATTCGTAGCATTTACTTTTGAAGCAGTAGCTCCTAATCCATAAGCATTGGGATTTGATTTGTTTGCCTTTTCATAATTGGCAAAAAAGAATAACTTATTTTCGATGATAGGCCCTCCCAGGGTAACACCTGTCTGGTATTCACTCTGTTTTTCATATTTATCACTGCTCTTTCCATTCATTAGGGTGTATTTTTTTACCTATTAGATTCTGGTTGTTTCCATAGCCATACACAGAACCGTGAAAAGTATTGATCCCCGATTAGGTAATGGCATTGATGGCTCCTCCTGTAAATCCGGACTGGCGAACGTCAAAAGGAGCAATATTGATCTGGATTTGTTCAATAGTTTCCATAGATACCGGCTGGCTGCCTGCCTGTCCTCCGTTAGACCCGTTGGAGGTCAATCCGAACACATCGTTGTTCATAGCTCCATCAATCTGGAAGCTGTTATAACGGTTGTTGGTTCCGGCAAAAGACATCGCTCCTCCATTGGTTACACTGACCTGAGGGTTCATCCGGATCACATCGGCAATCCCATGTGTGATCGAAGGCATACGGTTAATTTGTTTCGCATTCATACTGGCTGCCGCTCCTGTTTTGTTTCCATCCACTCCGGCCTTACCTATTACCAGGATCTCTTCCAGCAATTCGGATGATTCTCTTAATCTGACCGGAAAATCTGAAGTTTCACCCAGCTTTAGTGTTACATCTGAAAAGAATACCGTTTCATACCCTATATAAGAAACCAGAATTCTATACGGGCCACCGGTACGCATACCCTGAATGGTATAACGACCATCCAGATTGGTAGTTGCACCGTAAAAGGTACCCGAAGGATCGTGAATTGCCCGAACGGTAGCTCCCATAATCTCTTCACCGTTCATGTCTGTTACCTTACCGCTGATCGCAGAGGTAGTAAGCTGGGCACTTAAGGCCACAGCGATCATCCATAGAATAAATGTCAAATAAAATCTTGCTCTTTTTACCATAATTTTGTTTACTAAATAATATAACAGACCTTTAAAAAGGTTTAAATTATGGTGCAAATATCCCTTATTTTCCTGAAGAGAGATTTCTTTCAGAATAAGGTTATATTACGAATTTATTACATACAGAAAAAGAGTAAGCATCAGGCTACCGGAAGTCCCGGGATCTCCGTATCAGAACGGATATCCTACGGCAAAATAGAAGGCAAAATCACGTTCGAACCTGGGATGGATAAGCGGGTAACGGTTTCTCCCTTTATAAGCGGGATCAATGGCTTTCATACCACCGTCGAAACGCAGGATAAAGAAATCGAAGTCAAAACGGACTCCAAGCCCGTAAGAAACGGCAATCTCTTTGTAGAAACGGTTGATGCGGAACACTCCTCCGGGCTGGTCGGTATAATTCCGGATAGTCCAGATATTACCGGCGTCAATAAAAGCAGCTCCCCGAAGTTTCCAGAAAAGTTTGGTACGATATTCCACGCTGGCATCCAGTTTGATATCCCCGGATTGGATCATAAAGTTGATCCTCTCTTTTTCTCCCTGATAGGTACCGGGCCCCAGGGTTCTTACCGACCATCCTCTGACACTGTTCGCACCTCCCGAGAAGTATCGTTTCTCAAAAGGTAACTGGTCGGCATTACCGTAAGGAACAGCTATGCCGGTAGCAAAATGGAGAGAGAAGGAGTTGCGATCGTCAATGGCAATGTTCCTGGCAAAGTCGAAATCTCCTTTAATATATTGGGCATACCGGATATTGAGTATTTTGAAATAGTCATTATTCTTCTCTTTATTAGCTATCCTGGAGAAAGCGTACAACAAATTACCGGCAGACTCTATATTGAACCGAACGGAATAGGAGTTAGTGGGTTGGTTGCTCATAAAGAGAGAGCGACTGGCACTGTTAAAGGTATAAGAATACCCCATCTTCATTATAAGAAGATTCTCGTAGTTGTATTTAAGAATGGAGTTAACCGAGCCCTCTCCCAGGTAAGTATTCTGAAACTCGGAACTGATCCAGGGCATATAGACAAAGTTAAGGTCTACCAGGTCGAACCGGTGATTGGAACGCTGCCTATAGGCCCATTTATAACTCCAGGATCCGGAAGCAATAGTACGGGTATACTCAGGACGTATTTGGTGATTATACTGGATGCCTAACTCAGAATTGGCCCGGATACTACGTTTAAACCCGGAAGAGAGAAACGGGAAAAGAAAGTTGGGAAAGTTCAGGCTTGCCTCTGCTGCCAGCTCGAAATAGTTATTATTCGAGTAATTGCTACCTGCTGTAATAGCCTCGTAGGCAGTACGTAATTTAAGAGTAAAGACCTCAGAACCTTTAAAGAGATTACGGTTGGAATAGGTGGTAGAGACAGCGGCTCCCAGGTCGCCTGCAGAGTTGGTTCCTTCCAGCTCTACACCTACTGTCTGACGCTTGTTACGGGTGAGTAGGATATAAGTATCTAAAAAAAGACTATCCTGTATTTGTACTTCTGAAAAACGGATATTGGTATATTTAAAAGCCTGCAACCTGCCAAAATAGTTGTAGGTACTCTGAATACCCCTTTCGTTGTAAAGCCCTCCCGGACGGATACGGGTATTATCCATCAACACTTTGGGACGGATGTATAACTTCTCCTTGTAATAGACGGGACGTCCGCGATAATGCATAGAGTCGTCTGTAAGTATGTTATCAAGTCCGGAGGAATATAATGCATCGTAATCGGTTACATAACTGATCTTTCTGATCCTGTATTGAGGGTGCATTTGCAGACTATCCGTCGGCGCATTCCGGAAAAGGTTCAGTTGCATGGTTACATCTACCCTGTAGGTATTTTCAACGGTATCGGCCACATAGGTAATGTAATTCTTATTGAACTTATAGAATCCGTTCCGCAGCAGATAATCTGTAATACGTTGCCGCTCTGTTTCCAGCACATTGATATCAAACAACATTCCCTCTTTGATGGATGAGGTTTCTTCTACCTGGGTAAGATACTCTTCTATCACAGGATCTTGTATATAATAGGCTATTGAGCTGATAATATAAGGATTACCGGATGTTACCTGATAGGTTAGTTTAAGTTTCTTTTTTTTCTTTTTCTCCACTCTCTCGACAGAGGCTCCGATATACCCGAGATTCTGCATGGCCCGGGTTATCTCCTGCTGCGAACGCTCTGCAGAAGCTACGTCATAGATCTCCGGAGCATCCCCGATCTCACGAAGGAACTTATTGAACCATTTGGTAGAATCCCTGCCGGAAAGGTTATAGATATATAAAGGAGTTTTTACAGTGCTGAACCATTTAGGATTGGGAACCTGCCTGAGATACGGCTTGAGATCGGAAGGTCTGACAGCCTTATTATCGGTGTGTATTTTTACCTCGTCCAACAGGTACGACCCTTCAGGCACAAACTTAGTTGTCGTGCAGGAAACCAGTGTAGTAACGAAGATCATATACCATACCCGGAAAAGGCCTCTGTTAATCTCAGTTCGTAAA
>JAJPZL010000350.1:4210-10049 GCA_021204375.1 Bacteroides sp. | reverse complement strand
ATAGTTGAGATGACTTTCGGTACACCCTTTTTCCTTTCCCCAATCAAGATCATTAAAATATTTCCTATCTTTAGAGATAAAATTTCTGACCGGCAAAAGACCGGAACAAACAAAGTGTCTCGATCACTGAGAGCCGATCCATCTATAAACAGAATATGAATATCAGAATCAATCAAGAGCTTCACAAGCTGGCAGAGAGCAGTTATAAGGCGTTTAACGAAAAGCTGACCCCTACAAAGTATGAGATCATAGGCATCCGTATGCCTGCCCTCAAAAAACTGGCGAAGGAACTGGCAGCAGATCCCCAGATAGAATTCTATTTAAAAAATGCCGAATATACTACATACGAACATGTGCTGCTTTACGGATTGATACTGGGGCAAGTTAAAGACCTGTCACCGGAACTATTTTTCCACTACTTTGATCCGCTGATCCTCCGTTTTGACAATTGGGCCCATGTGGATTGCCTGGTTTCCTTCCCAAAGCTCTTTAAGAAACATCCGGATACCATGCTAAACCACTTCCTTTCTCTTAAAACCCACGAGGGGGAATTCACCAAACGTACATTTGTCATTTTCCTGATGGTTCACTGTATGAATGAAACCCATATCGATGCAACCCTTAAACACCTGGCAGAAGTACCTCAGGGACAATACTATGTAGATATGGGGATCGCCTGGGCACTCAGTAACGGGCTTATTAAGTTTTACAACAAAACACTTCCCTACCTGGAACAAAAAGTATTCACAAAGTTTGTACACAACAAAGCCATACAAAAGGCGCGTGAAAGCTATCGGGTAACCCCTGAAGTCAAAGAGCAGCTTAATAGTATGAAAATTAAATAAGAATCTCCGCCGGAACGATCAGGTGGATAACACTCATTACCCTTACAACCGGAGGGCCAGGTTCTTCTCCCGGATACGGATAAAAAGCACCGCCGCATTAAGCACCGTAAAAATAACAGCGGTGTAATAGAGATGGAAAATAAGAGGGATCAGTGCAATTTCAGCAACTACAATGATATAATTGGGATGCTTTATAAACCGGTAAGGCCCTTTTTTTACCAACGGGAAACGAGGTACCCGGTAAATCTTCGTATTCCAGAACCTGCCCAGCGAACCGATCACCCATCCTTTAAAAGTAAGTAACAGAAAAAAGAGTCCCAGCAAATAGGGATTAAAGGTACCCGTACCGCGCAACAAATATTCTATGACCAGAGAGAGAAGAAATAATACGTGCAACCCCACAATAACAGGATAACGTGCCTGCCCATATTCCACGGCTCCCTGTTCAAGAAGCCATCCCTCATTTCGGCGGGCAAGCAGCAACTCTGCTATCCGCAACCCAATAATAAACAACAGAAAAAGCCAGAATGCCATACTATTGATCCCTTATTTGAAGTAAAACCAGTTCACACAAAAAGCCCGGCCCCGTAGAGGCCATTAATCCATACCCCTCTTCCGGACACTGCGAAAAGAATCGCTCCAGCACATACAAGACCGAAGTACTGGACATATTACCATAATCCCTCATTACCCCGCGGGTAGTCCGCAGAAAATCTCCTTCAACTCCCAAAGCCGTTTCATAGGCTGCCAGTACCTTCTTTCCTCCCGGGTGAAAAATAAAGTGACGAATACCGGAAATATCCAGCCCACTTTTCGCTAAAAACGAAGAGATATCTCTTTTCACATGCTTGGAAATAATCTCCGGAATACCGGAAGAAAAGAGAACTTTAAATCCTTCATCCGTAAAATCCCATCCCATCACTCCTGCCGAATCGTAATACAAACGACTTTCATTCCCGGCAAAACGAATCGCAAGTATTATCTTCCTCCGCTCCGCCCGGTTATCTCCCAGGATCAGGCATGCGGCAATGCCATCCGAGAAGAGACTGGTACCGATAAAGTTACTCTTACTAAAATTCCTCCGCATAAAAGTAAGCGAACAAAGTTCTACTGCTACCAGCAACACCACTGCATCCGGATCGGCTTTGGCTAAAGTACACGCCCGGGCAAATCCCGAAACGCCGCCACCATACCTCAGCCCGAATACCGGTGTCCGATTAATATGGGGGTTGAGCCTCATCTTATTGACAATCAACGCATACATACTGGGGGTAGCTAGTCCGATGGTAGAAACAAAATAATATCCGTTACCTCTTCTCTCCCTACCTGTGCCATAGCAAGAGATTTCTCAACAGCCTCTATGGAATAATCCAGAGAAATACGGATATATTCCCGGTTACGCTCTTCAAAAGAGTGAGTAGTAAAATAGTAATCGGTGGGTTTACAAAGATTCCGGGTCTCGATCTCGGTATTATCAAATACACTGAGGATCCGGTCTACTTCCGGCAAACTGCCGGAGAACATCTCTCCGGCAAACTCTTTAATGGTTTGCTGAGAGGTTTTATAAGGAAAATCAATGGTAGATATAGCGGCTAATACGGGTATAGAACGAAAAGATTAAATCTTGTTTTTTGTTTATACTGAATAAACAAAACAGTTTTATACCCGGAAAAGTTCCCGTGATTAAAATTCCGGTATCTCCCTATCTCTATCCTGATAAATAAAAACTTATTCTTCCTTCTATAGATAATAAACTATCCATAGAAGGAAGGGGTGAGGTTAAAAGAAATATTAGTTTATAGGAATACATAACTCCACGATCCAGGGAGAATCAGCATCCTGAGGATCACCGGTACAACTTACATAGAGTTCATAATGATTACGCCTGTCATATTGATACCCTTTTTCATTAAAGGTAGCGTATGCTTTTTCCCAGGCTTCGCCATATTCGGGCATGGTTATCTCTACCTGCATCACAAAATACTTACCTCCATCGATCGTATAATGATGCATTCCTTCACCGGGCTGAATACCCGAAACATCTTCCAGGCAAGCTTCCGAACGCAACTTCTCAGTCGGTGTATCCGAAGGATCATCGTGATAGACCCCTGCCATCCGGGGAGAAGCTGCCCAAAGATTGTTCGCTCCGGCCCAGGCAGTAAGCTTATCAAAAGCTACTGCAATACCGGCATAAGCTCCCACATGTGAAATAGCAATTGTCTGGATCGATTCCAGTTCCTTGATCTCTATACTGTTAATTTTCATAAATCTAATTTTTTAATGATTTGTTTTATAATATCTTTTACTTCTACCGGGCTCACTACCGTGGTTGTATCGGCATTGGCCAGTACCCACCGGGCCAAAGACTCCAGCGAATAAGTCATATACCTCTGCTCAATTTCCCCGCCGGGAAGTTCTTTTTCTTCTGTCAGGCCCATAAAATAGCACCTGTCGGCATTGTAGCGGGCCACCTCTTTGCCGGTACGCAGGATCACCTCCCTCAGACATGCGGAATCATCTACCCCCAGAAGCGATTCCAGCGGCGGATGAACTTTTGTATGAGCATCACTCGTTATCTTTATATGCTCAATGCGGTCAAGCCTGAAGACGCGGTACTCCTGCCGAAGGTGACACCACGCAGACAGGTATCAGTTAGGGTGTGAATAACTGACGCCCACTGCTTCCAGCGCTCTTTTACTCTTATTTTCATCCGCGTTGGTATAGTCAATCTCTATAACCAGCTTATCCTTGATACTGCTTAAAATGATTTGCAAAAGATTAGGCAGGCTCTCCCGTACACTCCGGCTTTTATACACGGCTATTGCATCGCCCATCTCGTAAAGATAATCTTTATCAACAGTTCTAAGTGCAGCACGGATCTTATCCATTCCCTGACAAAAATAGTTGCTGTTCTGGCTATCGGTAAGCTGCTCCATGATCTTTTCAGCGGTAAGAAACGCCATAGATTCCTCTTTGGTAAACATCAGCGAAGGCAATCTATACCCTTCCACCAATGAGTAACCGATCCCGGAATTACCGCAGACCGGGATCCCTGCTTCCGACAAGGTATTGATATCCCGATAGATAGTGCGCAAACTAACGCCAAAGCGTTCTGCCATTTCAGAAGCCTTGACAACCGGTCGGGATTGCAATTGCACCAGTAAAGCCGATATGCGGTCGAGACAGTTCATCCCAACACCTTACACTTCTTCGTACATTACCGCCCACAATACCCCATAACGGTCAATCACTTCGGCATACCGTTTGGCAAAATAAGCTTCACTGAGTTCGTAGGTTATCTTCTGAGCCCCTACACAAAGTTTTGCATAGACCTCCTCCGTCTGAGCAATTGAGTCGCACACCAGGGTCAGCATGTGACCCCCATTCCCAAAACTACGTGGATCAGTAGGCAGGATATCGGCAACGCTTAGCAAACCTCCGGGAAAACCAATACTGCCATGCAGGATCTTCTCTTTAAAATCATCCGGAACTTCCGGCATCTCCGGCCCGGCAGGCATGGAGTTATAACGATACAGATTTTCAATCTTTCCACCCAGCACACCGGCGTAAAAATTAGCAGCCTCCTCAGCCTGACCATTAAAAATGAGATAAGAAGATAGTTTCATAATGTTATGTTTTAAATGAATGATAAGGCAAAGATAGAACTCCGGTTTGACAACAGTATGTCAGTAACTTTTTTAAATTTTCAACTAGGATCCGGATTCTGTTTTAGTTTTATCATCCAACATAGAATCCCAGAAATCTGTGTCTAACTTTTTAAGTTCAAGCACTTGTTCAGTCTGTACGCCCAAACCAAAGTCATACATATACTCGGCTAATTTCTTTCCATCTATCAGCACAATATTATTGGCCCCATTCAGGTTTTTCACATACTCAATAGCTCCCTTTGAAAAATAAGAAGTTGTAATAAACACCCCTTTGTTGGATTGGGCCACAGCCAATGCACCGACAAACCGCTGAATTTCTTCCCTACCCACAGCCGTATCTATACTATACCGCTTGGCCTGGATATGAATACGGCCCAAACCTAATACATCTTCTTTGATAATACCGTCAATACCCCCATCATTTGAGATCTTAGTTACCTCACCTGAATCTTTTATTTCTCCCCCGTAACCCATTTTCTGAAGAAGCTGAACCACCAAACGTTCAAATTCAACCGGTTTTTTGCTTAAGATAATTTCCAGGATCTCTTTGTATAACGATTTCCGGATATTCTGGAAAGAGGTATTCAGGATTTCCTGTGGAGTCAGGTCATCGTTGGTATTTTCAATGGCAAGTTGCTCCGAAGTGGTGTGCTTTTTTTTCTTTTTAACCGGTTCCCGCGCCTTTAAAACTTCATCTATATATCCGTTTATTTTATCCGGGGTTTTTAAAAGCTCTTTTCCTTTTGCAGTAATGGCACAGATCCCCCGTTGAGGCTTACTTATTAATCCCGACATAGTAAGATAACTAACTGCCCAGGAAATACGGTCATAAAAGATATGACCATTTCCGGAAGGATACATCTGATTCACCTCTTCATCCGAAAGATGAAAGTGTTCGGCCAGAGGCTGAATAAAATCCTTGGTCTTTATTTCCTGGTCACTTGCTAATAGTTGCAATATCGGTAATCGTATTTCGTCATGTTTGGGAATAGCCATAGTGGTTTATATCTGTTTTTTCAATAATTTACACTCTTTTCCGAATAAGTCGGTTTCTGCAAATATATCGATTTAAGACGGACCATGCAAACTATCGGTGACACGAAATTTCCTTATATATAAACCAATTATAGGAGAAAGAAGGCTCTTTTTAATGGATAACAAAGAAGAAAATGACAACCGTATACAGATCCTTTTTTTTCTTTGAATATACATTATACAGCAGTCTCATCTGCCCCGACCTTCACCCTCAAAATCATCTAAATCAAAACCGTAGGCGAAAAACCGATTCAAAGCAACAGCGGAGTCCAAAAAGCTGTATGATACGTG
>JAJPZL010000350.1:0-4200 GCA_021204375.1 Bacteroides sp. | reverse complement strand
CATCTCGGCCGGGCGTCCCCCGCAAATGCATCTCCATATAAGCCGTAGGCGAAACCCCATATAACTCCTTGAACGCATTCGAAAAATGGGTCAGATTCGTGAATCCGGTTGCAGCAGAAACTTCCGTAATATTAAGATGTTTGGCAGAAAGCAAAGTAGCGGCCTGTTTTAACCGGATATTCCGTATCAGATCCCGGGTAGACTGGTTTGTTAACTCTTTCAGTTTCCGGTGCAGATGTACCCGGCTGATCTCTATGGTGGCTGCTATCATCTCCGCATTCAGATCCTGGTTATCAATATTCTCATTGATCACTTTCATCACTCTTTCCAACAGCTTATCATCGTGGGATTTAAGGGTTATCTTCTGTATTTTATCCTGCTGTTGCTGGCTACCGCTAAAGGTATTCTTCAGTATTTCCCGGTTCCTGATAATATTATTTACTGTTTTTTCACCATATCCATATGGAAAGGTTTACTGATATAAGCATCGGCCCCTATATCTAATCCTTCAAAGTTATCCTCCTCTTTGGTCCGGGCAGTCAGCAGAATAACTGGGATATGGTTGATATTAACATTCTGTTTGATCCTCCGGCAAAGGGTGATACTATCCATTTCCGGCATCATTACATCACTGATGATCAGGTCGGGAGCCCTCTTTAATATAGCCGCGAGCGCCTCTTTTCCATTCTCACTTTCAAGAGTGTGATAATCCGCAGCCAGCTCCCGGCATATATACCTCCGTATTTCGGGATCATCCTCTACTACCAAGACATACCGCCGACTCTTCGATCTGATCTTAACTTCAGCCTCCTCTTCTGTGATCACTGTAGGGATAAAGGGCGGGATCTTTCCCGTAGTAGAGGTGTCCTCTTCAACCTCTTCCGGTCTCAGATGCTCTTTTTCTAAAGGAAGCCGGATAATGAACCGGGTTCCGGGTGCCTCTTTGTTGCTCTCAGCCTTGATAATGCCATAATGGAGATTAACTAAAGAGCGGGTAAGATGCAGTCCGATTCCTGTTCCCTAGTGAAGATCACTCTGTTCCTGCCGGGTCTGGTAAAAACGTTCAAATATTCTCTCTATCTCATTTTCATCAATCCCTACCCCATTATCAGCAATGATAATCTCATAATATCCGGGAGTGTCGTTTTCAGCTTCCGGTTGTTTACCAGGATGCAGACTGATCGTTACTCTTCCCCGGGAAGGAGTATACTTCAGTGCATTGGCCAGTACATTGACCAGTATCTTATCAAAATGCTTCGGATCAATCTAGGCGTGGAGTTTTTCATAATCAGTCTGAAAGGTAAGATCAATCTCTTTGGCTTCCGCCTGATCTTCGAACATCCTGTATATTTCCCGGGTAAACTCCACTATTTCAGTCTCCCTAAACCGGAGGGACATTTGCCCTTTATCTATCTTACGCACATCCATCAACTGGTTAATGAGATGAAGGATCCGCTCACTGTTCCGTTGTATAATGGAATATGCTTTGCTGCGCTCCGGATCTTTATCAGTTGCCATTAATCTCCTTAAAGGATTTATAATTAAAGAGATAGGCGTACGTATCTCATGGGAGATATTAATAAAGAACTGAAGTTTGGCCTCGTCCACCTACTTGGTATGCCGATGGGCAAGCATCTGTTGCTTTACCTGATACCGGTTCCGGACCTGTTGCACGATTAACAGCACAATTATTAAGGAAATAATTAAATAGATGATCCGGGCAAAAGCAGAAAGATACCAGGCGGGATGTATAATAACAGAAATACTCTTCGTCTGCGAATAAGCATTATGATCTTTTGTCTGCACCCTGAATTGATACCTGCCGGAAGCCAGATTATTAAATGAGATCCGGTTTGTACCCACCTGCATGGTAATCCAATCGTTATTATTCATCGAGTAAGAATAAGCAATCCGCTCCGGATTGGTAAATTCCATGGCCGAGAATTCAATAGTAAAGGAGTTGTCCAGATAAGATAGATTAAACTCTCTTGCATTTAATACCGAAGTATCAATAATATCGTATCTTCCGGATCTCATTCCTTTCCTTACCGGTTGATCGTGGATATAAAAATCAGTCAACCGGATCTCCAACTCTTTTACCTGATCAGTAATATCGTCCGGATCAAAACTGGTAATACCGCTGATCCCTCCCAAAAAAAGAGTTCCCTCCTCATCCACAAAGGCTGCTCCCTTACTAAACTCATTTCCCTGCAACCCGTCATTTGAGTAATAATTGACGAACTCCCGGGTATGGGGGTCCATGCGGGAAACACCATAATTAGTAGTGATCCACAAATAGCCATTCTTATCTTCCCGGATGGCACAGATCACATCATTCGGAAGCCCATCCCTCTTTGTGTAAGTAATTACCTCCTCCTTTCCTTTTTCCAGACAAGACAATCCATCACTTGTGCCTATCCATATATTCCCTGTAGAATCCTCCCATAAAGTATATACAACTTTTCCTCCTAAAAGCTTCCCCCCATAAAAAGAAAAGAAATTATTGGTTTTCAGATCCATACAACCCAGGTCATCATAAGTACCGAAATAAAGTTTTTCATCTTCTGTGATCAACAGACAATCAATCCACCTGTTATGGACTACACCATTTCCCGACAGCTGCTCTGATTCTACGGAATTATACTGAGTAATATCAAAGGTGTTAAGATCCATACTGTACAACCCCGAACCCATGGTCCCGATCCAGAGCCTTTTGTACTTATCTTCGGCCATGCAGTAAACACGTTGTACAGGTTTCTGATTCGCATCATACCAATTTTCAATATATTCACAATTCCCTGTTCTCCGGTTTACTTTAGCCATACTATTTAAATAGGAGCCGACCCACAGATCCTTATTAGAATCTTCATATACACACAATGCCGTTGAAGGAACACTATTTCCTCCGTTGTTACCTTCAAAATGTACCAGTTGTTTGCCTGAGAAATCAATACCATACAATCCGTCACTATCCGTCCCTACCCATATAACACCGGCTTTATCCTTATATAAAGACATTACACTGTTTGAATCGATGGAGTTATGGGTCACGGATTTATATCCTATATACCTGAATTTATTCGACTGAGCCGACAATAACAATACACCTTTCTGAAAAATATCTAACCATACGTTCCCTTGATCATCTTCCATGACCGAGTGTACTTTAGCCCTGGAGAAATCAAAAGTGGTTACATTAAAAGTACTTTCAACGATGCTGTTTGTATCTGCATCGTACATTTTTAAGCCATACCCTTCCGTACCGATAAAAAGCTTATCGTCCCGGTTTACATACAATGTTTTTACCGGTAAATTTTTATTGTGTTCATACGGGATGGATTCAAACAGATCTTTCTCTTCATTATACTTATAAATGCCCGTGGTAAGTGTACTGACAAATATCTCTCCTTTACTATTCTGACAGATAGAAGACAGATCAATTTTGGGAACAGGTTTTGAAGTTAAATAACTTTTTACTTCATTATTTTTATCCAGGCACAGCAAACCTTTATCTTCCGTACCCACCCACAAGTTCTCATCTCTATCTTCAAAGAGGAACTGGATTCTGTTACTAGGTACCAGTTTACTATTCTGTAATGCAACTATTTCATTATCCTGAACAGTAATTGCCAAAACATAGTGGCTCACAGCAGCCAGTACATCCCCGTTTTTCCGCTGTATCAAAGAAGTGACATGCGGATTGAATCTCCGCCCGCTTTCCAGTATGACCGGGATTTCTTTAAAAGTATTCGAAGCATAATCATACAACTGTAATCTGGGAAAATAGCCAACAATAAAATTACCCTCCTTATCTTCCAGGAAACAACGCACATAATTATGCAGGGCAGAATCCGGGTTATCCGGATCATGCTTATAGACCGTAAATTTTGAACCATCATACCGGTTCAGGCCATCTTCAGTCGCAATCCAGATGATCCCATTCCGATCCTGATATATTTTATTGATAAGACTGTTGGAGAGGTCGGAATCCACAGAAAAAAGTTTTCCGGATTGAGCCATGCAACCAACAGAGAACGTCCATAAGAATAGTATTAGATATGTGTTTTTCATCATCCTGTTTTTAGTATGCTTGTAGTTCAGTTATATAGTATCTCTCTATCCTGCCTGAGTACCATCCGATTTATCCATACTTAAATTGATTTATATTTTCATAGTAAACTCCACCAAAGATAAGTTTTT